>CAIQQR010000061.1 GCA_903874055.1 uncultured Bacteroidota bacterium
GGAAGAATACTATCCAGCGGGTGTGAAAGAATTTAAATACATGGTGGAGAAAAATAATATTGAAATTCCAACAGGCATTTGCGCCAATTTAACCGAAGAGCAATTTGATGCTATGATCAATGTATCCTTGGGCATGAAACCTTTGTGGGAAAATGCACTAGGAAAGGATTGGGAAAAAATAATGACAAGAGAAAAGTTAAGAGCACTTTACGGAAAGTTATAAGTAATAGTGTAGTCTCAAAGAGAAAATATTTACAGGACCTTTTCTATCCAAATTAAAACCAGGATTGATTATATTTTGGTAATCGATTGTCCCCATTAATTTTTGGCGGATTATGCTTTTTTGATAATAACACTCTAATACATTTTCACGTCCATAATTGAGATTGCCATCTCCCAATGTGAAACCTTGACCACCTGATTTTAGAAATTCTTGGTGTTCGGTAGCTAACCCAGATGAAATAATAGCTATACCAAAATTATCTAATTTATGACCCCATTTTGTTCCGTTTGCGCTTAGACCTAGGCTGACACTATTATCAATTTCGGTAAATGCCCATGTTTCATTAGTTCCATCATTCCAACTTGTTTTTAAAAATCCACCTAAATAGGAACCAAATGATTGCTCGACATTCAATCCCCAACCCATCTTGTGATTTTTATAACTACGGGTGGTTTCAATGTTGGAATTCAAGGCGCTTTTGTAATTACCCATCAAAGCGCTATTATAAAAAACCAGTAATCTAACGGCACCAGGATTTTTTGCTATTTCATAATTTTGTACAAATTCTGCCGCAAACCCTCCACTCTTATCCATTTTCCAATCCATGATAGATCCATTGGGTGTGGTGGGCATAAGTGCATATCCAATTCTAAATTCTTGATTTTTTTTATAATACTCTACAATAAAGGAAGGAGTATACCCCTTGGTATTTGCAGGATAATCCCAGGCCCCATTACTCATCAATCCCCAATTTAAAAACTGGGTCCTAGGGTCATGACTATATTTGTTATTATCATAAAAGTCGGCTAATGAAACTTTCCCAAGAATTAAGGATAAATAAGAATGATCCGACTCCGAAATGGTAAAAAGTTTCTTTAAATAAGCCCTTGCTATATAAATTTTTGGGTCTGCGCTTGTGACCCTAAAGGTTTCCCCATTAGGAGCATCGCCCAACCCAAGTACTTTACTAAGCCCTGTCCCACCAGCTAATTCAGGTGTCGCGTAAAAGAAAGTGTTTTTATTTAACCTCAACCCAAGATAAAGCGTACTCGTATAGGAAGTTGCATTTTCAGTACTCGTTAAAAGGCTATTTTCGCCAGAATAGGGAGCATTGAAGGCGGATTTATATTGATTAACAATTGTTGCTTGTCCGTGTATTGCAAAAGCCTTCTTAATTAAGTTGCTGTCAACTTCTTGTGCAAGCAAATTGACACAATGGCTTAAAATGAATAATAATATGATTGAATGACGTCCCAAAGCGTGAAAATACTGATAATTGAATAATTTCCAATCCTATGAAATACTTTTAATATTGAATTAATATAAGTATGAAATAAGAATTTTTAAATCAAAGTCAAATTAAACTTAAATAAGGCTTAAAAATCATTTAAAAATAACCAAAATCTTATTAATTTTTGTTAATAGTTAGCTTTAAATAGTAACCTTCTTTTATTTGATTATACATTTGCGTTTTAATACTAGTCCAGCTTGTTAATTAACTACTAATTGAATAATTTTCATATAAATTGAATTAAATCATGTTTTCAAAAAAAGGTATAGTTTTACTCCTTGCCACCATATTATTACTCAATAAGGTTACATTTTCACAAAGAGACACAATTCGATTAAGTTTATTACAAACTGAAAAGATTTTTCTGGATAGTAATTTATTGTTGGTAGCATCTGGATTCAATGTCGAGGCAAATAAAGCACTTATTGAACAGGCTAAGGTGTGGGATAATCCAGTATTAACTACAGATCAGAATATTTATACCAATGGGAAGTTTTTTGATCATGGGAAAGATCCTATTACGGGCCAACCAACAGGACAGTTTTTTATACAATTTCAACAATTGGTTAAAACAGCAGGAAAAAGAGGCAAGCTAATTAAAATGGCAACTACCAATTCTAAGATTAGCTTATTACAAATGAATGATTTGCTTAGAAATTTAAAATATGACCTAAGAACCAACTATTATACTTTGATCATGCTAATTAAAAACAAAAGCATAGCTGAGCAAAGTTATAACAGGTTATCCATCTTATTAAAAGGAATGCGAAGTCAATATCAATTTGGTAATATTTCTCAAAAAGAATTTTTAAGGATTCAGTCTCTATTAGTTAGTTTGGATAAAGATATTGTAGACTTAAATAATCAAATTTTTGACATCGAAAACAATTTAAAAACCAGTCTTCAATTAAAAGGTAATGTATTTATTTATCCTACAGATGAGTATAAAACATTTAAATTAAATTTCGCAAATGAACAAGATGTTATTCAGGTAGCTAAATCAAATAATCCTTATTATGAATTGCAAAATACACAGTTACTATACCAACAACAAAATTTAACGTATCAAAAATCATTAAGTATTCCTGATATTACTTTTGGTCCCGAATACGATCATAATAGTAACTATATTCCTCATTATTATGGTCTTGGAATCTCTCTTCCTTTACCCGTATTTAATAAAAATAAAGGAAACATTAAATCTGCAGATTATACTGTAAAGCAACAACAAGCCCTTTTACAAAATGCAGATGTTGAATTACAAAATAATGTTACCAATGCTTATAATAAACTTTTAGAAGTAATAAAAATTAATAATGATACTGAGCAAGATTTTTTTAATAAGTATTCCCAAATGTTTAATAGCATGATTAATAGTTATGAACAAAAACAGATTAGTTTATTAGAATTTTTGGATTTTTTCGATACCTATAAAGATGTTCAAAATCAACATTTTCAATCTAAATTAAATTTACAATTAACTAGCGAAGAATTAAATTATCATGCTGGTTTAGATATTATAAAAAAATAAGAATAAATTATGAAGACTATAAGTTTTGTTTTAGGTGCTTTGATGACGATGAGTATTGTAGGTTGTGAAAGTCATAAACAAGAGCAAACAATCACAGATTCAAAGTTTTGTTTGAGTGATTCTATGCAAAAATTAATAACAGTTGATACCTCTAAGTTGATACAATCAAATGATGAATTACAGCTTAGTGGTGTTATTAGTTTTGATGAAAACAAGGTGGTTAAAATTTTTCCAAGAAGTAGTGGACAAATTTTAGAGTCAAAATTATCTTTGGGAGATAAAGTAAACAAGGGAGCAGTATTGGCGGTTATAAAAAGTGCTGAAATTGCAGGAAATTATGCGGATATAACAAGTGCAAATGCAGATATTAATATCGCAAAAAGACAATTAGACAATCAAGAGTCTTTGTATAAAAATGGAATCGCTAGTGAAAAAGAATATACCGAAGCCAAACAAAATTATGAAAAAGCAAAAGCTGTAAAAGCAAAAATAGAAAGTCAATTACATATCAATGCGGGTGTAAATAGCAATGCAGGTGGTACTTATTCAATAACCTCTCCTATAAACGGCTACATTGTTGAGAAAAAAGTAAGTGAAGGCAATTACATTAGACCAGACATGGGGGATTATTTATACACGATTTCTGACTTGCAGGACGTTTGGGTAAATGCTAACATATACGAAATTGATATTCCAAAAGTTAAAGAGGGAGATCATGTGGAAGTTAAAGTGTTGGCTTACCCGGATAAAGTTTTTGATGGTGTTATTCAAAATCTAAGTGAAGTATTAGATCCATTAAATAAAACATTAAAAGCTAGAATTAAACTAGAAAATGCACAACGCTTACTAAAGCCCGAGATGTTTGCAAAAATATATGTAAAAAGTAAATCGACACACCCTCTTTTGGCCATACCTAGTAAAGCATTAATTGAGTTAAATGGTAAAAATTACGTTGTTGTTTATAAAAACAATTGCGATATGAAAATAGCTGAAGTAGATGTTGCTAAAACAATCGGTGATCAAACCTACTTAAATAATGGTATAGCAACAGGTGACAAAGTAATTGTTAAAAATCAATTACTCATTTTTCAACAACTATTGAATAAATAAGCGTTTTCAACAAAAATTAACATGAATAAGTTCATAAAAAGTATCATTCATTTTTCATTAAAGCATCGCTACTTTGTTTTCTTTTTAACTATTGTAGTAGGAATTATTGGTTTTATAAGTTATCAAAATACACCTATTGAAACCTTTCCTGATGTTACTAATACGCAGGTAATAATTATCACGCAATGGCCCGGAAGAAGTGCGGAAGAGGTTGAAAAATTTGTTACAATCCCATTAGAGACGGTATTAAATTCAGTTCAAAAGAAAATTAATTTAAGGACCACTTCAAGTTTTGGGTTAAGTTATGTTCGTTTAATATTTGATGACGATGTTGATGACGCATTTGCTAGACAACAAATAATGAGTCGTATCGCAAATGTGGATTTACCTGAAGGAATTAAACCTGAAGTACAACCTCCTTACGGCCCTACTGGAGAGGTTTATAGATATACTTTAAAGAGCAATATTCGCAATATTAGAGAATTGTATACAATACAGGATTGGGTTATTGATAGACAATTTAAATCGGTACCTGGAGTTGCGGATGTTAATAGTTTTGGTGGTGAGGAGCGTAGTTTTGAGATTGCTGTTAATCCCGATTTACTATTAAAGTACGGTTTAACCTCAATTGATGTTTACAATGCAGTATCAAAAAGTAATATTAACGTAGGTGGAGATATTATTGAGCGAAATGGTCAAGCTTATGTTGTACGTGGTATTGGTTTGTTAAATAACATAGAAGAGATTAATAATATTATTGTTACTAAAATTAATAATGTATCAATTTTAGTAAAAAATATAGCAACGGTGCATGAGGCCGGAAAACCAAGACTAGGCATTGTTTCTAAAGACACAGTGTCGGATGTTATTGAAGGTATTGTAGTGATGCGTAAAGGGGAAAATGCAGAGCAAGTTTTAAAAAATATACACGCAAAAGTAGAAGAATTAAACAATTCAATTTTGCCAAAAGATGTGAAGTTAATTCCATTTTATGACCGTACTACTTTGATGGATTATGCAACTGAAACAGTTATACATAATTTAATAGAGGGTATTATTTTAGTGACTTGTATCGTTTTGTTGTTCATGGCCAACTGGAGAACAACCATAACAGTAAGTATCATTATTCCTTTGGCTTTATTATTTGCTTTTATATGTATGCGATTAAAAGGAATGACAGCGAATTTGTTATCAATGGGGGCTGTAGACTTTGGAATTATTATTGATGGTGCGGTGGTAATGGTGGAAGGACTTTATGTTGCATTGGATCATAAAGCTAGAGAAGTAGGGATGGAGAAATTTAATAAACTCGCAAAATTGGGTTTGTTTAAACAAGTAGGTTCTGAAATGGGTAAAGCCATTTTCTTTTCTAAGTTAATAATTATAACATGTTTGATTCCCATTTTTGCGTTCCAAAAAGTAGAAGGTAAAATGTTCTCTCCTTTGGCTTATACTTTGGGATTTGCATTATTGGGAGCATTGATTTTCACTTTAACATTGGTCCCTGCATTGTCGAGTATATTATTAAGAAAAAATGTAAAGGAAAAACACAATCCAGTTGTTGCCTTTTTTGAAAATGGAATTCAAAAATTATTTGCACGTGCTTATAAATTTCCAAGAGCAAGTTTGTTAATTGCCTTTTCATTTATGGCAATAACTTTTTTCTCGGCTAAATTTTTAGGCAATGAATTTTTACCTGAATTAGACGAGGGGGCTTTATGGGTAAAAGCACAATTGCCAATGAGTGCTTCTTTAACACAGTCTAAGCAAATTTCAGATAAGATGACGGAGACCCTAAGAAAGTTTCCCGAAGTGAATCATACTATGGCGCAAATAGGTCGCACTAATGATGGTACGGATCCCAAGGGATTTTTTAATGTAGAAATTGCGGTAGACTTAAAACCAAAATCGGAATGGCCAAAAGGGGTGACTACCGAGAATTTAATTGATAGTATGAATGTACAATTGGTAAAGTATCCAGGTTTATTATTGAACTATTCTCAACCCATTCGAGACAATGTGGAGGAAGCGGTAGCCGGAGTTCCAGCTTCATTAGCAGTGAAAATTTTTGGACCTAATTTTGATACCCTTGATAATTTAGCAAACAAAATTCAACACGAATTGAGTACTGTTCAAGGTGTAGAAGATTTAGGGGTATTAAGAAATTTAGGACAGCCTGAATTTAGGATTGAGCTAGATCAACAAAAAATGGCCTTGTATGGAATAACCACTACAGATGCGCAAAGCGTTATTGAAATGGCATTGGGTGGAAAAGCGGTGACACAATTGTATGAGGGCGAAAGAAAATTTGATATTCGAATTCGTTATCAAAAGAACTTCAGAGATACTAAAGAAAAAGTACAAGATTTGATGATTCCAACACAAAATGGTTCTAAAATACCAATAAGTGAAATATCAAATATAAAAACGCTTACAGGTCCAGCTTTTGTTTATCGAGATAATAACTATCGATATATTCCTGTAAAGTTTTCTGTTAGAGGTAGGGACTTGGGAAGTACCATAAAAGAATCACAGGAAAAAGTAAACAAAAATATTCATCTTCCAGAGGGGTATAAATTATCATGGAATGGTGAGTTTGAGAATCAACAAAGAGCGTCTAAAACATTAATGAATGTAGTGCCTGTATGTTTGTTAGCTATTTTCTTAATTTTATTTATGTTGTTTGGTAATGTAAAAGATGCAACATTAACGATTCTAAATGTACCATTTGCATTAATCGGTGGTATATTGGCATTACATTTAAGGGGAATGAATTTTAGTATCAGTGCCGGTATTGGCTTCATTGCATTGTTTGGTATTTGTATTCAAAACGGCGTTATTTTAATCACGGTGTTCCGAAAAAACTTAGAAGCTAAAATGTCATTACGTGATGCTTTGGAAAAAGGAGTTATATCTAGAGTTAGGCCGGTAGTAATGACTGCGTTAATGGCTGCCATTGGTTTATTACCTGCTGCAGTTTCAACTGGTATAGGAAGTGAGAGTCAAAAACCGCTTGCTACTGTAGTAATTGGAGGACTGATTACCTCTACCATACTAACCCTTATAATTCTACCAATATTATATGCAGGTGTTCATATCTTATCAAGAAGAAGATCGAACATAAAATTTTTAAATAAAATAGGAGCTGTTTAAACTCCCAAACAAAAAGGCCTTGCAATTTGCAAGGCCTTTTTAGTATTTCTATCCAATCTTAAATCCTTTACTTTTGAGTAATAGTAGCGGAAGAGGTTCGAAAAATTTTTAATTTTTTGAACAAAATCAAAAAGTTGGATTTTTTTATATTTTCTTTTATTTATAAAATAAGAAAATATAAAAAACCTACTCTGCTTCAGCTACTACTTCTTTTACTTCTGGTATCATGCGCTTCATCATTCCTTCAATCCCTGCTTTAAGTGTCACCATACTTGATGGGCAACCGCTGCATGAACCTTGTAACATTAGGTTTACTATTCCGTCATTATAACTTTTAAATTGTATTGCACCACCGTCCATTTCAACAGCAGGCTTTACATAATTTTCTAATAATTCTTTCACGCGCTTCACTACATCATCATCATCAGCATGCACCGTGTTAGTTGCTTCTTGTTTCATTTTCGCCACTTCTTCTTCGTTCACCACCACGCCGCCATTTTCTAAATATTCTTTTAAGAAAGTTTTGATGGTTGGAATCACATCCTGCCAATCTTCCGTATCTGCACTTTTTGTAAGTGTGATAAAGTTGCTAGCAATAAATACACTCTTAATAAAAGGGAAGCTAAATAATTCTTTAGCTAGTGGCGAAGGGCCGGCTAAACTTTCTTCAGCTACATCAATACTTTTTCCTGGATACAATAGCTTGTTGGCAACAAACTTCATTGTTTCTGGGTTAGGTGTCATTTCGGTATAGATGCTAACGATGGTATTTCCTGTAGTAATCATAAAACTTTTTTATTGCTAATTGAGTACAAAAATAATCAAAATAGAAAGGCGTTGGTTGCGCCGTTTAGGATTGATCCTTTATTTTTCCGATATCGAAAAACGGCAATTGGAGTCAAAACAACGCTAATTACCCTGGAATGATGCTTAGTTTGGCATAATTCAACATGATTTTCTTTTCTCCATTGTTGTCAAAAAGAATCAAAGCAATTGGATTATGAGCTGAACCCTCTATTTCTTTAATGACACCAAATCCAAACTTTTGGTGCTCTACTTTCATGCCTGCTTCAAGTGCCGAAGGATCGGCGGCAGTAAAGTTAACCGATGGAATATGATTTTTATTTAAAGTACTAGGAGGCGTAACTGGCATATAGCTGGGTTTGCTAGTCGTAGAATCGCTTGTTCCGCTTGGTTTACTGCCACCCATTTTGGGTTTTTGTTCCTGCCATCCTCTTGTATTTCCCCCATGCATTCTGTCGTAAGCGCTTCCCCAACCCGTGCTTTGGTTGCGTGCACCACCACCTACATTCGATTTATCCAATTGATCTTCTGGCATTTCATCAATAAACCTGCTTGGGTCGTTTTGAACCAGTTGTCCAAATCGATATCTAGAGTTAGCGTAACTTAACCAAAGATGCTTTTTAGCTCTTGTCACTGCAACGTAAAACAATCTTCTTTCTTCTTCTAATTCTTCTCTTGTATTCACACTCATTCCACTTGGGAATAAGGTTTCTTCTAAACCTACTACAAATACACAATCAAACTCTAATCCTTTTGCTGCATGCACCGTCATTAATTTTACGGTGTCTTCGTTTTCGGTATCATTATCTGCATCCGTGATTAAAGTAATTTGTTGTAAGTAGGAGCCTAAGCTTTTATCTCCTAACTCACCATCATCGTTGCTTGGACTTTCTGTCCACTCTTTAATGGAGTTTAATAATTCCTGTACGTTTTCATAACGCGCTAAACCCTCAGTGCTTTTATCGTTAAATAATTCTTTAACAATATTGGTATGCTTTCCTACTTGTACGGCAACATCCGATGCATTGTGTTTTGTCAATTGATTTTGAAAATACTTAATCATTGTGACAAACTCTTCAATAGCAGTTAATGTACCTGCTTTAAATCCAAATCCTTTTGCTTTTTCTAATACTTCAAAAAAAGTAATATTATTTTCACCAGCAAGTACTAAACATTTTTCAACTGTAGTTTTACCAATTCCTCTTACAGGATAATTAATAATTCTTTTTAAAGCTTCTTCATCTTTTGTATTTGCAATTAATCTTAAGTAAGCAATAAAATCCTTTACCTCCTTTCTTTGATAGAAGCTAAGCCCACCATATATCTTATAAGCAATACCAGTACGTCTTAAGCTTTCCTCAAAGGATCTACTTTGTGCATTGGTACGGTATAAAATAGCAAAGTCTTTATTGTAAAAATGATTTCTTAATTTATTTTCTTGAATGGCATCTGCAACAAATTTTCCTTCCTCGTTGTCGGTCATGGTGCGCACCAATTTTATTTTATCACCCTCTGCGTTATCGGTCCAAAGCTCTTTTGGAATTTGTCCTTTGTTATTTTTAATGACATGATTGGCAACCTCGATAATAGCTTTACTACTACGATAATTTTGCTCTAGCTTTACCAATTTTACATCATCGTAATCTTTTTGAAACTGTAAAATGTTTTCAATGGTTGCACCTCGGAAACTATAAATACTTTGTGCGTCATCACCTACTACACACAAATTTTCGTGCGCAGCTGCTAGTAATTTTGCAATTTGATATTGTACTGGATTGGTATCTTGATACTCATCAATTAATAAATATTTAAACTTATGTTGGTATTTGTGTAATACCTCTGGGAAGTCGCGTAATAGTTCATGCATTTTAAATAACAGGTCATCAAAATCCATTGCACCGCTTTTAAAACAACGCGCTACATAGCTTGCATAAATCTCTGCAATTTGTGGACGATTGCTTCTGGCGTCTTCTTGTTTTAAAAAATTGTCCATA
>CAIQQR010000062.1 GCA_903874055.1 uncultured Bacteroidota bacterium
CTACAGATCTTAAGTAATTACTGCTCCAAAGAAGTATCAATTAGTTTTTAAATTTGGATAAATACGAAAAAGAGGCGCTTAGTAATAAGTGCCTCTTTTTTATTTCTGCTTTTTCAAAAACTACAAGAAACGAAAAAGCCCCTAACTTATTGAAAGCTAAGGGCTTTTGCGGACCGGACGGGACTCGAACCCGCGACCTCCGCCGTGACAGGGCGGCATTCTAACCAACTGAACTACCGATCCAAGAACTTCCAGAGACGTTTCCGTTTCCGGGTTGCAAAGATAAGGGGAAAGAAGTTTTTTAAACAAATCTTTTATTAAAAATTGTTGTATTATTTTTACAGCCCAAACTAAGCATATGCCAGAATACCCTAATAGACAGTTTTTGGAATTTGAGCAACCTATTAAAGAGTTGTACGAGCAAATTGATGCTACTAAGAAATTAGCTGAAAAGAACCCTAAAATAGATCTTTCTGCAACCATTAAGCAGTTGGAAAATTCAATAGTTGATAAGCGTAAAGCCCTTACAGAGAAACTATCTCCGTGGCAAAGGGTACAATTAAGTAGACATCCAGATCGCCCTTATACTTTAAAGTACATTGAGTTAATGTGTGATAAGTTTATTGAGTTGCATGGGGACAGAAATGTGAAGGATGATAAGGCCATGGTGGGCGGTTTCACCGAGCTAAATGGACAAACAGTGATGATGATTGGCCAGCAAAAGGGTAGTAATACCAAGGCGCGTCAAATGAGAAACTTTGGTATGGCGAACCCCGAAGGTTACCGAAAAGCCCTAAGATTGATGAAATTGGCCGAAAAATTCAATAAACCAGTGGTTTGCTTGATTGATACTCCTGGTGCATTTCCGGGCCTAGAGGCCGAGGAAAGAGGTCAGGGAGAGGCTATTGCGCGTAATATTTATGAAATGATCCGTTTACAAGTGCCTATCATTATTTGTATCATTGGTGAAGGCGCTAGTGGAGGTGCTTTGGGTATTGGTGTTGGAGATAAGACTTTAATGATGGAAAATACCTGGTATACCGTTATTTCACCTGAAAGTTGTAGTTCCATTTTATGGAGAAGCTGGGATAAAAAAGAATTGGCTGCTGAGCAATTAAAATTAACGGCGAACGACATGAAAGGTTTTGGATTAATTGACGAAATTGTGTCCGAGCCATATGGTGGAGCGCATTGGAGTTACGAGGAAGCGGCACAAAAATTAAAGGCACAAATTATTAAAGCCTTGGATGAAGTTAAAGACATTGCGCCAGCAACCAGAGTTGAGAATAGAATTGAAAAATATAGTAAAATGGGCTTCTTCGAGGAAGCATAATTATAACACTACATGTTAAGACAAACCCTAAAAGGAACAGGTGTAGCATTGGTTACGCCGTTTAAAAAAGATAAAAGCATTGACTTTGCAGCACTTGAAAACTTAATTGATATTCAAATTGCGGGAGGACTTGATTATATTGTAACCCTTGGTACAACAGGGGAATCGGTGGTTCTATCCGCCGAAGAAAAAGTGGAAGTATTTAATTGTACAGTTGCAAAAGTGAATGGTCGTGTTCCTATTGTAATTGGTATTGGTGGTAATAATACCGCTGAGGTAATCAAATCATTTAGCAAGTTTGATTTAAGTAAAGTAGAAGCTATTTTAAGTGTGACTCCTTATTATAACAAACCTTCACAGGAAGGATTGTATCAACATTATATCGCATTGGCTAATGCGGCGCCAAAGCCAATATTATTATACAATGTTCCAG
>CAIQQR010000063.1 GCA_903874055.1 uncultured Bacteroidota bacterium
GGATTTTTAGAACCCCTTGTTCAAAAGTTAAATAACAATCCTTCCATTGGTGCAGTACAACCACTAATATATTTTCACCACGATAAAAACCTAATCTGGAATGCAGGTAGTAAATATTTATCTTGGATCGGTTTACCTTTAACTTTACTTTATTATCGCAAGGATGAAATGCATTTGCAAACCAAAGTGCAAAAATCTGTAGACTGGATTACTGGCTGTGCATTTATGATACGCAGTACTGTTTTACAAAAAGTGGGTACTTTAAAACAGAAATATTTTATTTACTACGAGGATGTGGATTTATCTTTTCGTATAAAAGCAGCCGGGTATGATTTAGCTTATGAACCTAGTTCGGTTATTTATCATATAGCTGGGCAGTCGCATAAATCTAAAACCAAGGGTAAGGAAGGTTTTTTAAATCCCAAAGTGCATTATTTAAATGGACGTAACCGTATTTGGTTTTTAAAAGCACACACTCCAATTTGGGCCATTCCTACCACTTTTGTGTATCAATTTTTCTATTATTCGTTGGTATCTTTCTATTTTATAATTCGTTTAAGATTTAATAAACTAAAAGCTTGGTTTAAAGGCATTAAAGAAGGTATCTTTGAGGCGGTTTAAACCTATTTATTGAGTTCAAATTTATATTCATTGAAAAAAATAATTATAACAGGGGTTGCGGGTTTACTAGGTTCTCGTATGGCAGAGTGGATTTTGGAAAATCACCCTAATTATACTGTTGTTGGAATAGACGATTTATCGGGTGGGTACAAGGACTATGTGCCAAGTAAAGTAGAGTTTCATCAATTAGATTTAAGTAAGGATACGATTGCTCCTTTATTTGAAGGTGTGGATATAGTATATCATTTTGCTGCTTATGCGGCGGAAGGTTTGAGTCCTTTTATTCGCAAATACAATTACAATAGCAACTTAATTGCAACAGCGAATGTTGTAAATGCTTGCATTGAACATAATATTGGTCGCTTGGTATTTACTTCTAGCATGGCTGTGTATGGACATGGTAATCCTCCTTTTAAAGAATTGGATCAACCAAATCCTATCGATCCATATGGTGTTGCAAAATATGCTTGTGAAATGGATATTAAAATTGCTGCCGAGCAACATGGTTTAGAGTTTTGTATTATTCGTCCTCATAATGTTTATGGACGCAATCAAAACATTTGGGACAGGTACCGCAATGTGTTAGGCATTTGGATGTATCAACATATTAACGGTTTACCTTTTACTATTTTTGGAGATGGTTCGCAACAACGTGCCTTCTCTTGTATCGATGATTGTTTACTGCCTCTATGGAAAGCAGGTAATGATGCGCGTGCTAAAAATCAAACCATCAATATTGGTAGCTGGAAATATTGGAGCATTAAAGATGCAGCTGAAACTTTAAAAGGTGTTATTGGTAATGGTGAAATTAAGCATGAGCAAGCACGTCATGAAGTTAAAGACGCTTTGCCTTCGCATGAATTAAGTGTTACTTTATTAGACTATGAAGATAAAACTACATTGGAACAAGGCTTAACCGATATGTGGAATTGGGCCAAACAACAACCAGTGCGTCCTCAAAAATCTTGGGACAGCTACGAGTTGGAAAAAGGCATCTATGGTTTTTGGAAAAATAAATAAGCATTCCACTCAATAATTATATTTAATTTTTTGCGTAACAAATTTTCGGTTTTATTATTATTTGCATTGATTGCATTTCAGTCAAGTGCTCAAACTATTTCCTTAGACCAAGATTTTAGAAATGACCAAGCGCGTCGTTTGCAATTACTTGCATTAAAGGACTCAATTGGTAAGCCATTAGTGGACTCTACCATAAGTTTTATGGTGCAACCCATTCAAATACAAAAAGGTTCATCTCTATTAAAATTTACTAAATCGTTTTTTGGAAAAGAAGATAAAGCATTTATAAAGTTGGCAGTATTACCTGTACAGTTTACTCAACAATATGTTTCAAGTATTCCTTTTCAAGAATTAGATGGTCCAATGGTAGCAGGTAGTGGCTACCAATATATGGCTAGTGCTGGTGTGTATGCAAAGCTGGGTCCTTTAACTATTCAGTTGCAACCACAATTTGTGAGTGCACAAAATAAAGATTACACCAATATTACCGGCAC
>CAIQQR010000064.1 GCA_903874055.1 uncultured Bacteroidota bacterium
ACTGCACAAACTTTCCCAAGAGGTGATGCATTCTTAGCTTTGCACAAATTAAAGCCTTTTGAAAAATTAAAATTAGATAGATTCATCAATGAATTTAAATTAAGAGCTGGTTATGGTGAGGCAGGTATTCAACCAGGTGCGTTCCAACGTTTCCCTGTATTGAGTGCTGCTAACTTAGGTGCTAACAGTGATTTCGTTTCACCAATTACAACTCCTAACAAAAACTTATCAGTGGAATTATCTAAAGAAACTGAATATGGTACTGACTTAGGGTTTAATTTATTTAATGGTAAGTGGTTTAAAACTGCAAATGTTTCAGCTACTTTATGGAATAGAGAAACAGTAAATGCAATTTACAGTGTGGACGCTGCACCTTCAACTGGTGTGGGTGGAACATTGGATAATGCATTTGGATTGAAATCAAGTGGTGTGCAAGCATCATTAAACTTAAATGTTTATTCTGGTAAAGATTTAACATGGGATTTCATCACTAACTACTCTCAACAAACTTCAGAAATTTCTTATGTAAAAGGACCTCCAGTAGTAATTACTTCAGGTGCTGGTAGCGTAGGTATTACTTTGAAGCAAGGATACAAGATTGGTCAATTCTTTGGATATAGAATGATGAAGTCTTTGGATGAAATTAATCCTCAAACAGGTACTGCATTTATTCCTGAAGCAAGCCGTGGCTTATATGAAGTAGTTCATACAAGCGTAGGTGGTGACTGGGTTGTAAACAAATCAACTAAACAAGCAGTTGCATTACCAGGTCAATATAGCCTAGGTGATCCTAACCCTAAGTTTAACATGAGCTTTATCAATAACTTAAACTACAAGAACATTGTAACATTTAATATGCAATGGGATTGGGTTGCCGGTGCACACTTATATAACCAAACAAAGCAATGGATGTATCGTGATGGTATCCACCATGATTATGATAATCCAATTACTATTGATGGTCAAACTGCTGCATTTACTGCGTTTTATCGTAGTATGTATGCTGGTGGTGCTGCAAACGGTACTAAAAACTACTTCTACGAAGATGCAAGTTTTACTCGTTTAAGAAACTTATCTGTTGGTGTTGATTTAGCTAAGATTGTAAAAATGAAAGCATTTAGCCGTTTACAATTAGTATTGTCTGGTCGTAACTTAGTTACATTCACTCCATACTCTGGAATGGATCCTGAGGTAAACTACTCAACTAACTCTGCATTTGACCGCGGTTTAGATCACAATACAATTCCTAACACTAAACAATACACTATTGGTTTGAATGTTGGATTTTAAACCTTAACTAATAAAAAATTAACAGATATGAAGTATAATAAATTTTTAGTTGGAATATTGGGATTGACCTTGAGCTTAACTGCTTGTAAGAAAGATCTTGATATCTCTAATACTAACTTACCTACACCAGAGAGTGCTCAAAACGAGCCTGGTGTGCTTTCCTTTGCACAAGGAGCAATTTATCGTAATGGATTTTACGATTTAAAATACACTGATGGTGTATATGGTCGTTACTGGGCCGGTACCATTGGGTTTCAAGAAATGATGGGTGACATAATTGGTGCGGAAGCTGCAAATGCTTACATGAACCAAATTGGTTGTCCTGATAAAGTTACTTTGGACGATGGTACGGTGGTATTAAACCCAGCGAGCATCAAAACACAATATGCACTTTGCCGTTATGTAAATCAAAACGCACAAGGTGTAAGTAACACTACAAACTACCAATGGTCTTACATGTACAACATGATTACGGCTGCAAATGGGGTGTTAGATTTATGTAAAAAAGTAACCTTCTCAGGTACAGGGGCAGATTCTAAAAAAGCAACTGTTAAAGCATGGGCTTACTGGTGGAAAGGATATGCATATGCACAAATCGGTTCAATGTACTATGCCGGTATTATCCAAAATAGTACGCCTTCTCAAGCATCAACAAATGGTAATTATGTTACTAAAGAAGCTATCATTAAAGAATCAAATGCTAATTATGATAGTTGTGTAACTTCATTAGGTTCAGCTTCAAGTACTACCGACTACACTGCTACAATGACTAAATTAGTTCCAAGTTTCTTACAAAAAGGTAAGGGTGGTGTTTTAACAGTGGATATGTGGAAGCGTAATATTAATACCATGAAAGCGCGTAACATTTTAGTAAACAATACTGTTTCTGCTATGACTGCGGCTCAATGGAATGACGTATTAACTTTAACTACTGATGGTGTTAAATCAACTGATTTAATTTTCACTGCACGTACCGATGCAAGTGGATCGTTCATTGAGAGTACGGTTGCTGATAAAACTTCTCAATCTACGGCTGCAGGTTCTACTAACACTTACAAATTAAGTGAGCGTTGGGTTCAAGAATTCAGAACAGGCGATAAGCGTAAAGACAATAATGTATTAACATTGGCTTCGGTTGGTTTGTTTAATACTGACCGTGGTAATTCATTTAATACACGTTATACCCTTAAAAATGGGGGTAATGCCATTGCAGGTGTTGTTACTTATTCTAATACCACTTCAGGTGCAAATGAAATCACTATTGCAGCTACTTACGAAGAGAATGAATTAATGAAAGCAGAGGCTTTAATTAAAACAGGAGCTATCGATTTAGGTGTTAAATCTATCGACGCGGTAAGAACTTACCAAGGCGCTGGATTAGCGGCTATCGGAACTGGTTTAACTGCTGCTGCAGCTTATGAGGAATTAAGAGCTGAGCGTAGAATTGCTTTGGCATTTAAAGGATTATCTTTCTATGACGCTCGTCGTTGGGAAATTATTGCTCCTGATAAAGGCCGTACTAATTGCGTAGTAGTTTCATCTGCTGCTAAAGTAAATACAAAAGCAACCATCGTTTATGGCTTCTTAGACTATTGGGATGTTCCAGATAATGAGTTGGCATACAATCCAGCTGCTGCTGGATCGGCTCCAGTTAAGAATCCTAAGCAATAATTAAAGTAGATATTTTAATAGAGTATCAATTTTACTAGATTTATAAAAAACAAGACCCATTTGGGTCTTGTTTTGTTTTAGGGATGTTTATCTTTAAGGTGTAGGAATTACTTTAAATAAACTAGATATGAAAAATAGTCTTATAGGTATTATAGCCTTTTTATTGTCTGTTCAAATGGGGATGGCTCAAGCAAATACCATTGGCACCACAGGCAAATGGGGCAGTCAAATATTTTTAAGTGATGTCAATGGTCGTGCCTTTGAAAACAAATATGATGGAATAGTAGGCAGTCCTTATTTTTTGCCCGATTATAAATATGCAACCATTTATATGTCGGACGGCAAGAAATATGATAATGTGAAAGCTAAAATAAATTTAGTAGAACATGAGGTAGTATTTATGGATTCCAAGGGTCAGGAGGGATATATTGGAAAAGGGTTAGTTTCATTGATTCACTTTTATGATACTACCAATGCAGGGATAAAAGGCTATATGTTTAAAACCGGGTTGCCTAAAATAGACAATCAAACTAATTTGAGTTTTTATCAAGTATTATATCCGGAAGTTGGGCAATTGGTTAAATCTATCAATATAACAATTGAGGAGCGTGGCAATGAGCTTTCGGGTGAGAAGAATAAGGAGTTTGTTACTAGAGAGAATTTGTATTTCTTTGAAAATGGAGTGATGCAGAAAGTTAAAAAAGACAAAGCATTTTTTGCAGCACTTTTTGTAGGTAGGGAGGCAGATTTTAATAAATATGTTTTAGCAACTAAAATAAATTTTAAGGATGAACATCAAATCGTTATGCTGCTTGCTTATTATAATGGTTTATATCATCCTAGAGAATAATTTACGAGCCAATTATGCAAAAAGAATACATCCAAATAGCCTTTGACTTTGATAGCCAAGATCAATTTGAAATGCTAGTGGCCCAATTGTCTGCACTAGGTTTTGAAGGATTTAACGAGGAAGAAGCTGCTACAGGCATTAATAATGGTGTGGGAATGAGCAGTATATTAGGAACATCTGCAGGACTTGGGGAAGGTGCTGGCCATTGTAAAACTTTTATTTTAAGTACCGAATATATTGACAATAATATTGAAATTGAATTAAATAAAATATTTAATCAAAATAATTTAACTTATTTAAAATCAATCATTAAGGAAGAAAATTGGAACGCAATTTGGGAGTCAAACTTTGAACCAGTAAGGGTAGGTGACTTCGTGGGGATACGTGCTAATTTTCATCCCCATTTTGATCCGCCTGTTCAACATGAAATAAATATCACCCCTAAAATGAGCTTTGGCACAGGGCATCATGGAACCACATTCACCGTTATGCAAATGATGGAGGAAATGAATTTTAAAGATAAGACGGTCTACGATTTTGGTACGGGTACAGGAATATTGGCCATTTTAGCTGAGAAACTTGGTGCAAAAGAGATATTGGCCGTAGATAATGATGATTGGTGTATAGAAAATGCCAATGAAAACCTAGAAGCCAATGAAAGCCACCGAATCCAAGTTGAAAAAGTGGTCTCTGCATTTCAAAGCAGGACTTTTGATATTATTTTAGCCAATGTCAATAGGCATATTATAGAGGCTAACATGGAAGAACTTACTAAAGTTAGCAAAATAGATAGTCAATTAGTGTTAAGTGGTTTATTAATTGAGGATCAACTAGATATGATTAATTTAGTTACTCAAAATCGGTGGAGTTTTCTTAATATCAAACAAAAAGAGGGTTGGATTAGCCTGCTTTTTGATAAAAAATAGTCCTTTATTTTCATAGACTTTTGCCTAATTAAGCGCTATGTTAACAAATCATTAAACTTTTTGGTCGTATATTTGTATGTCCAACTTTTGAACACATGAACGAATCTATTCTAGTCATTTTAGCCTATTTAATTGGATCTATACCAACTTCGGTATGGGTTAGCAAGTCTATTTTTAAATTTGATATTAGAGATTACGGGAGTGGAAACGCAGGTGCGACCAACTCTTTTAGGGTTTTAGGTCCAAAATGGGGAAGCTTCGTAATGCTAATTGACGTATTAAAAGGAGTAGTTGCAACTTCATTATATATTCTAATTCCTTATTATTTAAATAATGAATTAGCAAGAACCAACTTCATGATCATATTAGGATTGGCTGCTGTGGTAGGTCATATCTTCCCAATCTGGGCTCAATTTAGAGGAGGAAAGGGGGTTGCTACAATTTTAGGAATGGCTTTGGCAATACAACCAGCAGTGGCTTTACTTTGCTTAGTAGTATTTGCATTTACTTTATTAACTACTCGTTTTGTATCATTAAGCTCCATGTTGGCTGGTGTTGCCTTTATGGTATTGATATTATTCATATTTGATGAGAAAGAAACCTTATATCGACTATTTGCTATTATCGTAGCTTTTATGGTTATCGTGACCCATCAAAAGAATATTACTCGTTTATTAAACGGTACCGAAAACAAGGTTCCCTTGTTTAGAAAAAAGAATAAAACCATCGAGGGATAATTGATTGATTTTCAATTATTTGTATCTTTTTATTGAATAACTATTTATTCTAACTTAGAATTTAGTAACTTCGCTCTCCCTTAAATAATTTACTCATGACAGGACCTCAGCATATTTTAGAGAAGTTGCAGTTGAAAGAAGAGAAAAATTTACTGATTCAAGGGTTGCCTTCTTCTATTGAGAAACAATTCGCAAAATTAAATTACAATAAGAACATTACTCCTTTATTAAAAACAAGAAAAATTGACTTTGCAATCATTTTTGCAATTAACCAATTGCAACTTAATAATATCTTAAAGGAAGTTTTTTCAGCATTGCATCCAGAAAGTAAACTTTGGATTGCTTATCCAAAAACAACTTCTAAAATTGTTTCAGATTTAAATAGAGACGCTAGCTGGGAGATACTTTCAAAAAATGAATACGAGGCTATACGTCAAGTAACATTGGATCACGTTTGGACTGCAATGCGATTTAAGAAAGTAGATCAGTTGCCAAATAAAAACAGAACTTTTGTGGAGTTTAAAGCTGCGGATATTAAGGTGGACGATTTTGAAAAAAGAATCATTGCTTTACCTATTGAGTTGGATAAAATTTTAGCTGCTCATGATGAGGCTAGAGACTTTTTTGCTACCTTATCTGTGATCAACCAAAAAGAATATTTATCTTGGATTCAAGGAGCTAAAAAAGAAGAAACAAAGCAAAAGCGTTTAGAAGCAACTTTAGAAAAATTATTAGCCGGTAAAAACAATCCTTCGGAAAAATAGCCGCAAAACCATAATTAACATATTGATTTATACATCAGTTAGTAAGTACAAAAATCCCTTAATTTATTAGGGGATTTTTTATTTATAAATCACTGTACCAATAGTGGAGGTTAATTCCTTTTCGATGTCCTTTAGGTGCTTATGGATTTGTAATAACTGAATTTGGTCTGCTTCAGGAGCATGCTCTAAATCGGCTTGATTTTGAGCAATCATCTTTTTTATTTTACGTAGTTTAAAGTATAAAAGAGTAATATCAATTTCAACCATGATATCCTTAGGCTCTTGTTTCTTTTTAATACCTAACTTTTCGTTCCATCTTAAACTTAGTTCTTGCTCCGGCTCCAATAAAGTAACCACCCATTTTTGTACGCGTTCATCAGGATGATATTGCATGGTTTTGCCATCAGGTAATTTGCCATCATAAAACCATTGTTTGTAGGCATCCATCAAATAAATCATTTCACTGTTTTCCAATGGGAAACCTTCAATTTCATTAAATATATATTGGGCTAAAAACTTACCTTCCTTATTTTGTTCAATTCCATTTTCAATAATAAGGCGTACCAAATTCTTTTCATGGGCTAAATCGCGATCGGTAATTAAATCAAAATTGGTGTCATCCTGTTCGGCAGGGGGGAAGCTTGGCATTAAAATAGCCGCTTCATCATAGCTCATCTTTTTTTCTTCCTTTACAATCTTATCACGCTTAAACTTGTTCACTAATTGTGTAAGCCCAGTCTCATCAATACGTAATAGGGAACTACATTTTCTTACATATTCTTGCAGCTTTGTAAAATCCTCCGCCTTATTAATTTTGCTTAGTGTTTCAGCAATCTGATTCACTAAAATATTTTTCTTATTTAAGTCACTTCCAACATCCTTTAATTGCACTTCCAATTGAAAAAGTACAAAGTCTTTTTTATTGGACTTTACAAATTCCCTAAATGCATCGGGACCCACTTTATTGACATAACTATCAGGATCTTCTTTATCAGGAATCAAAACCAATTGTACATTCAAACCTTCCTCCAATGCCATATCCAATCCACGCAACGCTGCTTTCACCCCTGCGCTATCGCCATCATAAATAATGGTTAGATTTTGGGTATACTTTTTAATGAGTCTTAATTGGTCAATGGTTAAGGACGTGCCACCACTCGCCACTACATTTTCAATGCCGGCTTGATGCAAACTAACCACATCGGTATAACCTTCTACCAATAAACATTCATCATTACTGTTAATGGAATTACGCGCAAAGTAAGATCCATAAAGGATTTTACTTTTTACATAAATTTCATTTTCAGGGGTATTGATATACTTAGGCGACTTATCATTTTTTGCAATTTGTCTTGCGCCAAAGCCAATAATTTTTCCGGTAGTATTATGAATGGGGAAAATGATACGATCTCTATAATTGTCCTGCCATTCTCCATTGCGTTCTACAACTAAGCCGGTACGCGCAAATAATTCAGGATTAAATTGATTTTGTATTAATGCCTTTGCTAATCCATCCCGATCTGCCGGATTGTATCCGATTTTAAATTTCTCAACAATAGGCTTTAAAAAACCTCTATGTTGCATATAGCTCTGTGCAATGACAGTGCCATTTTCGGTTTCCCAATATTGTTTAGTAAACCATTCCATTGCAAAATGGTTGATGGCATAAATGCTATCCGCTACCTGTTGAGCAATTTTTTGAGCAGGGCTGGTTTCTGTTTCTTCAATCTCAATATTATATCTAGCGGCCAACCATCTTAAAGCTTCAACATAACTGTACTTTTCATGCTCCATCAAAAACGTGATGGTATTACCACTTTTGCCACAACCAAAACACTTATATATTTCCTTGGCAGGAGATACCGTAAAAGAAGGAGATTTTTCGTTATGAAAGGGGCAGTTGCCTAGGTAATTGGTTCCTCGCTTTTTTAACTTCACAAATTCTCCAACAACATCAATGATGTCAATTCGGCTGGTAATTTGTTGAATGGTTTGCGAGGTAATCATGAGGGCGAAAATAAAACTTAATCTTCGATTGGAAGTGAAAATTCCATGTCATCGCTATCTAATAATTCACGTTCAATTTCTTCCATTTGAACAATATCCCAGGCCTCAGACTCGGTTGGGGTCATATTTAGCAATTCGGCATAGTCGGTTTTATCTAATATATCCTGTAAATGGTCAGATAAGGAGCAAACCACAAATGAAGTATTTTGCTCATAAAACTGCCCTTGGGACGTAGCAATTTGCGCTATAATGGCCTCGTCCCAGTTTTGTACCAACTTTAGGTTAAGTATCAGGTTCTTGGGGGCTGTATTTCCCAATTTCGTAGTCAAATTGTCCAATTCTGTTACTAGATTTGACAAAAGTTCCTTGTTTTCTATAGTAATTACAGTGAATTTTTCCTTTGTGGCGTTTTGGTATAGAATTTGACTCATAATAATAAGTTAATAACAAGGATAACAATTATATACTTTAAGGCAAAAATATTCGTTATTCTTGATAACAGCTCCAATTAAATTTATGGATAATAATTTTTCAACACAAGTTAAGGAAATCATCTCTTATAGCCGAGAAGAAGCTTTGAGATTAGGTAATGACTTTATTGGGGCCGAGCACCTAATGCTAGGACTTATTAGAGATCAGGAAAATACGGCGATCAAGGTATTGAAGCAGTTGAATGTGAATTTGACTGAATTAAGAAAAGAGATTGAATTAGCGGTTAAGGATAAGTCAGGTAAAAATGTAGCGAATATCAATAGTTTGCCATTAACAAAGCAGGCTGAAAAGGTAATTCGTGTTACTGTTTTAGAAGCCAAGGCTTTAAAAAGTCCAATGGTTGAAACGGAGCATTTGTTACTTAGTATTTTAAAAAATAAAGAAAATATAGCGACACAAATTTTAAATCACTTTGATGTGGATTATGATTTATTCCGAAACGAATTAGGTATGGTTGGATCATCACCTTCGGGTTTAGACGATACCGATCGTCCTTCACGTTCGGGTCGTTCATCTGAATCTCCTCGATCTGAATTTTCAGATGAGCCAGATGATGATTTTGAAGATGACAAGCGTGGCCCTTTTGGTGCAGGTGCAAAGCCTAAATCAAGTACCCCTAATAAATCAAAGACGCCTGTATTAGATAATTTTGGACGTGATATTACTAAGCTTGCCGAGATGGATGCGTTGGATCCTATTGTGGGTCGTGAAGCAGAAATTGAAAGAGTAAGTCAAATATTAAGTCGTCGTAAAAAGAACAATCCAATTTTAATAGGTGAACCAGGGGTGGGTAAAACTGCTATTGTGGAAGGATTGGCTTTGAGAATTGTACAAAGAAAAGTAAGTCGCGTATTGTTTGATAAGCGTGTGATTTCATTGGATTTGGCTGCATTGGTTGCCGGTACAAAATACCGTGGTCAATTTGAAGAGCGTATGAAAGCCATCATGAATGAGTTGGAAAAAAACAGAGACGTTATTTTATTTATTGACGAAATCCATACTATTGTGGGTGCGGGTGGAGCAAGTGGGTCATTAGATGCTTCCAATATCTTTAAGCCTGCATTGGCAAGAGGTGAATTGCAATGTATCGGTGCATCTACATTAGATGAGTATAGAATGCATATTGAAAAAGATGGTGCATTGGATCGTCGTTTCCAAAAAGTAATTATTGAGCCACCAAGTGTGGAAGATACCATTACGATATTAAACAATATTAAATCTAAATACGAGGACTACCATAGCGTTACTTATGATCAAGAAGCGATTGAAGCTTGTGTTAAATTAAGTGACCGATATATGACCGATCGTTTATTGCCGGATAAAGCAATTGATGTTTTGGATGAAGTGGGTGCAAGAGTGCATTTAAAAAACATTAGTGTTCCTCAAGATATTGTTGAATTAGAAAAGCAAATTGAAGCAGTTAAGGAAGAAAAAAATAAGGTAGTAAAAAGTCAACGTTTTGAAGAAGCTGCAAGTTTAAGAGATACCGAAAAGAAATTAGGTGAAGCATTAGATAATGCAAAACAAAATTGGGAGGAAGAAAGTAAGACTGCTCGTTTCCCAATTAATGAAGAAAATATTGCCGAAGTAATTAGCATGATGACAGGTATTCCTGTTAAACGTATGGTGGAAGCAGAAACTACGAAGCTTCGCAAGATGGCTGACGACATGAAAGGAATGGTGATTGGACAAGACGATGCAATTAGCAAAGTGGTAAAAGCCATTCAAAGAAATAGAGTAGGATTAAAAGATCCAAAGAAACCCATTGGTACTTTTATTTTCTTAGGTCCAACTGGGGTAGGTAAAACTGAATTAGCACGTGCATTGGCAAGAAATATGTTTGACTCTGAAGATGCTTTAATCCGCATTGACATGAGTGAGTACATGGAAAAATTTGCAGTGTCTCGTTTAATTGGAGCACCTCCAGGTTATGTTGGTTATGAAGAAGGTGGTCAATTAACAGAAAAGGTTCGTCGTAAGCCTTACTGTGTAATTCTATTAGATGAAATTGAAAAAGCGCATCCAGATATTTATAATATTTTATTACAAGTATTAGACGACGGTATTTTAACGGACGGATTAGGTCGTAAAATTGATTTCAAAAACACCATGATCATCATGACTTCCAATATTGGCGCACGTCAATTGAAAGAGTTTGGTGATGGTGTTGGTTTTGCAACAGCAACAAGAGTGCAACAAACCGAAGAGAACAATCGTTCCGTAATTGAGAAAGCTTTGAAAAGAACATTCTCTCCTGAGTTTCTTAATAGAATTGATGACGTAGTAGTGTTTAACTCATTAACAAAAGAGAATATCTATTTAATCATAGATATTATTATGAAGAATGTGTTAGGCCGATTGGTAAATTTAGGATTGAACCTTGTAATTTCTGAAGCAGCAAAAGAATTCATTGCAGACAAAGGATATGATGTTCAATTTGGAGCAAGACCTTTACATAGAGCCATTCAAAAATATATTGAAGATCCATTGGCAGAGGAAATTTTAAATGCAAGTGTAAAGCATGGTGATGTTTTAATTGGGGATTTAAATGATGATAAAACTGGGTTGACTTTTACTTTACAAAAAAAGGAGAAGGCAGAGAAAGTAGAAAAAGTGGAGAAGACGCCTAAAGAGCCGAAGGAACCCAAAGCTCCTAAAGAACCTAAAGCAGAATAAACGCTTTAAAAAAAGGCCCCGAATAAAATTCGAGGCCTTTTTGATATTTTTAAACTTGTAAAATAGGTATGTTTATTTCGTTCCCCAGCGGTAACCTTTGGCATTGAGTCCCGCCAAGTCTAAAATTCGATGCACCACGGTATAGGCGACTTCCTCGATAGTTTGAGGCTTGCTGTAAAAGCTAGGTGTTGCCGGACAAATAATGCCCCCTGCAAGCGTAATTGTTTCCATATTTTTGATATGGATTAAGTTATACGGTGTTTCGCGCGCAACTAGGATTAGTTTGCGTCGTTCTTTTAAAATTACATCTGCTGCTCTAGTGCATAAATCATCACTTATCCCATTTGCAATACGGCCCAACATTCCCATGCTGCAAGGAACAGCAATCATAATATTGTATTTTGCTGAACCTGATGCGAATGGGGCATTAAAATCGTTTTTTGCATAAAAAGTAAATGGATATTGGTCGTAGTCCTTATTGCCCAGTTCGGTTTCCCATACAATTTTGGCATTATCGCTCATTACAACTCCAACGGCTTCATATTGGTCTTTCATATTGACTAAACTGTCCAATAAACATTTAGCATAAATGGCTCCGCTAGCTCCAGTAATGGATACGATAATTTTGTTCATATGTTAGTAACAAAATTAGTAAGGAATTGTTGAATTATTTCCAGGTATCAATTTCTGGATTATAGCCAATTACCTGAAAATTGTATTTCCTTGTGCTGTTTTCGGTATAATAAGCACCTCTCTTGGTATAAATTGCAATACATC
>CAIQQR010000065.1 GCA_903874055.1 uncultured Bacteroidota bacterium
CTTGTTATGTAAAATCCTTAAGTTATTCATTTACAACTAATTATTTAAAAATGGGATATGATTTTCACCAACTAAAAGTATGATTTGTGGAAAAAAATAAGGGACTCTTATGAAGTCCCTTATTTTTATTAATTCAATTGTCTCACTAAGCATTTACAGTGGCAGCCAATAAGCTCGCATCTTTAGATTCTAATAATGTTGAACCCGTAAGGAAAATGTCCACATTGCGTGCGCATTCTCTTCCTTCACTTATTGCCCATACCACTAATGATTGCCCACGACGCATATCACCTGCTGTAAATATTTTTGCAATATTAGTTTGATAGGCAGCTTCAGTTGCTTTTACATTTCCTCTTTCGTCAAGTTCTATGCCAAGCTCATCTAACATTCCTGTTTGTTGAGGGTGTAAGAATCCCATGGCAAGAAAGGCCAATTCGCATGGAATTTCACGAAGACTTCCTTCTTTTTCAGTGAACTTTGCAGGACGACCGTCAGCGGAACTGGTCCATTCCAAGTCTACAATTTGTAAAGCCTTTAAATTACCATTTTCATCTCCAATAAATGCTTTTGTAGCCACTTCCCAAACCCTTGAAACACCTTCCTCATGTGAAGTAGTTGTTTTCAATAACATAGGATAGGTTGGCCAAGGCATATAAGGAGCTCTCGTTTCAGGAGGCTTTGGTAATAATTCAAATTGAGTAATTGTTTTTGCCCCATGTCGGTTTGAAGTTCCTACGCAGTCACTTCCTGTATCTCCACCACCAATTACGACTACATTTTTTCCATTCGCTAATAATTCTGTTTCTTCAATTGGTAAATTGCTTACTCTTTTATTTTGTTGCTTCAAAAATTCCATTGCGTAGTGAACGCCCTTTAATTCACGACCTGGAACTGGCAGGTCTCTTGGAATAGTTGATCCACCAGCTAATACTACTGCATTAAAATCACGCATAATATCATTTACACGAACATTTACACCCACATTGGCATTGCATTTAAAAACAATTCCTTCTTGTTCTAAAATATTTATTCTGCGTTCAACAACTGTTTTTTCTAATTTGAAATCAGGGATACCAAAACGTAATAATCCACCTGGCTTTGGATCTCTTTCAAAAACGGTCACTTCATGACCTGCATAATTTAATTGAGCAGCCGCAGCCAAGCCAGAAGGCCCAGAGCCAATTACAGCAACTTTAAATCCGGTGCGAACATTTGGTTTACGTGGTTTTACAAAACCTTTTTCAAATGCAATTTCAATTATATGCTTTTCAATTTCTTCAATGGTTACTGCAGGCTGATTAATACCTAATACGCAGGATGCCTCGCAAGGTGCAGGACAAATACGGCCAGTAAATTCAGGAAAATTATTGGTTGAGATTAAAATTTCATATGCATCTTTCCACTCTTTACGATAAACTGCGTCATTAAATTCTGGAATGATATTTCCCAAAGGACATCCGCTGTGACAAAAGGGTACACCACAGTTCATACAACGAGCAGATTGTTCGTTTAGTTTTTCTTCAGGTAATAAAGAGACAAATTCTTTATAATTTTTCTTTCTATCTTCTACCGGTAATTTGCTTGGTAGTTCTCTAGTATATTCTTTAAATCCGGTTGGCTTTCCCATAACTAAGCTTTCAAATAGGTGAGTAGTATAAATTACTTTTTGTTTTATTAATTATTTCCCTGCAATTGCTGTTGCTTTACGCGTTTGTAAAACTTTCTTATAATCTCTAGGAAATACTTTAATAAAATGTTTTAATTGGTTGTCAAAGTCGCTTAAAATAAATTTTGCTACTGTACTTCCTGTTTTATCAAAATGTGCTTGAATCATTTTTTGCAAATCAGAAATATCCTCTGCTCCAACAGGATCTAAGTCCACCATTTCCTTGTTGCATAAATTATCGAAATCATTTTGAACATTGTATATGTAGGCAATACCTCCACTCATACCTGCGGCAAAATTGCGTCCAGTAGGTCCAAGGATAACGGCAAGTCCACCAGTCATGTATTCACAGCCATGGTCTCCGATACCTTCAACAACTACAGATGCTCCTGAGTTTCTTACTGCAAAACGTTCTCCAGCTTTACCTCTGATATATGCGCTACCATTTGTTGCTCCATAAAATGCAACATTTCCAATTAAGATATTTTCTTCAGGAACGAAAGTTGCTTTTTTATCAGGATATACAATTAATTGTGCACCGCTTAAGCCTTTACCAAAATAGTCATTCGCATCTCCTTCTAATTCTAAAGTAAGTCCATTGGTATTAAATGCGCCAAAGCTTTGACCAGCTGTTCCTGTAAATTTAAAGTGAATAGTATCATCAGGTAATCCTGCTGCTTTATACACTTTTGTAATTTCATTTGAAACGATTGTACCCACTGTTCTATCTGTATTTTTAATATCAAAGGACGCACTCACTTTTTCTTTTTTCAAGATAGCAGGTTGTGCAGCAGCTAATAATTTCCAATCCAATACTTCGGCTAAACCCTGGTCTTGCGCTTCGGTTTGATATAAGCCTACGCTTGCATCTGCTGGTTCTTTGTACAATACTGCACTTAAATCTAAATTTTTATATTTCCAATGATTGATATTGTCACGCATTCTTAAGGCATCTACTTGGCCAATCATTTCATTTACTGTTCTGAATCCTAATTCTGCCATAATCTCACGAAGCTCTTCGGTAATAAATTCAAAGAATTTCACCACATGGTCAGGATTGCCTTTAAAACGTTTACGTAATTCAGGATCCTGTGTAGCCACACCTACAGGACAAGTATTCATATGACACTTACGCATCATTATACAACCCTCTACAACCAATGCTGCAGTGGCCACACCCCATTCTTCAGCACCTAATAATGCTGCAATAGCTATATCGCGTCCGGTTTTCATTTGGCCATCGGCTTGTACTACCACACGAGATCTTAATTTATTTTTCACCAAGGTTTGATGTGTTTCAGCTAAGCCTAATTCCCATGGTAAACCTGTATGTTTAATGGAACTTAACGGAGAAGCACCAGTACCACCATCAAAACCTGCAATTAAAACTACATCTGCTTTTGCTTTAGTAACACCTGCAGCAATGGTGCCAACACCTGCTTTTGAAACTAATTTTACATTAATTCTTGCAGCACGATTTGCATTTTTTAAATCAAAGATTAATTGTGATAAATCTTCAATAGAATAAATATCGTGGTGTGGTGGAGGAGATATTAATCCAACACCTGGTGTAGAGTGTCTTGTTCTGCCAATCCAATCATCTACTTTATCTCCAGGTAATTGTCCGCCTTCACCAGGCTTTGCACCTTGCGCCATTTTAATTTGTATCTCGTCCGCTTCGGTTAAGTATTCACTTGTCACACCAAAACGAGCACTAGCCACTTGCTTGATAGCACTACGCATTGAATCTCCGTTTTCCATTTTTTCATAACGGATTGGATCTTCCCCACCTTCCCCTGTATTACTCTTTCCACCTAAACGGTTCATGGCAATGGCTAGGGTAGTATGTGCTTCCCAGGAAATAGATCCAAAGGACATGGCGCCCGTTGCAAAGCGTTTGTATATAGAAGACGCAGGTTCTACTTCATCAATGGAAATAGAAGGACGTGTTGGTTTAAATTCAAACAAGCTTCTTAAAGTACAAGCTTTATCTCCCTGATCATTAACCAGTTTTGAATATTTTTTGAAACTTGCATAATCGCCCATGCTAGTTGCATGTTGTAATGCATGAATGGTTTGTGGATTAAATAAATGCGCTTCCCCTCGACGTTTCCATTGGTAAATTCCACCTACTGGTAAACGATCAATCTCGGTTGTTTTTTTAGGGAAAGCAATGTAGTGTTTAGCTAAAATTTCTTTAGCAATTTCATCTAAGCCCATACCTTCAATTCTTGAAGTAGCACCTGTGAAATGTTTGTTTACTACCTCTTTATTAATACCAATGATTTCAAATATTTGCGCGCCTTGATAAGATTGTAAAGTGGAGATTCCCATTTTAGAGAATACCTTATACAATCCTTCGTTAACTGCTTTTACATAATTTTTCTTCAAATATTTATCATCTAAATCCGTTTTGATATGACCGTTTAATTTCATATCACGAATACTTGACATTGCTAAGTATGGATTAATTGCAGTAGCACCAAATCCAATTAAACATGCATAGTGGTGCACTTCCCAAACATCGCCGGCTTCAACAATAATGCCCACCTTACCTCTTAATCCTTTTTTAATTAAGTGGTGATGCACAGTTGAGCATGCTAATAAGGAAGGGATTGCTGCGTGTTCAGAATCAATAGAGCGATCGGTTAATACCAATACCTCAAATCCATCATTCACTGCATCCACTGCATAACGACATAAACGATCTAATCCATTTTTTAAAGAACCTTCTTTACCATCTGCTCTAAAATAACATTGTAAAGTTTTAGCTTGGAAAACACCTGTATCGATACTTCTAATTTTTTCCAACTCATGGTTGGTTAAAATAGGATGCTTTAATGCTACACAGTGACTTGCCATTGGATCCTCAATTAACAAACTTCCTTGACTACCTACAAAAGTAGCAAGAGACATTACCATACGCTCACGAATAGGATCGATAGGTGGGTTGGTAACCTGCGCAAACAATTGTTTAAAATAACTAGTGATATGTTGTGGTTGGTCACTCAATACAGCCAATGGAGTATCTGTACCCATGGAACCAATGGGCTCTTTACCATCCAAGGCCATTGGAATAATAATTTGTTCTAAATCTTCTTTGCTATAACCAAATGCTTTTTGGTATTTGAAGATTTGATCATGTTCCAAATGTGTAAACTGAATTCTTGGTTCAGGTAATTCTTCTAATCTAATTTTATATTTATTTAACCAATCTCCATAAGGTTGTTGGCTACAAATTTTTTCTTTTAATTCAGTGTCACTAATAATACGACCTGCTTCCATATCCACCACAAACATTTTGCCTGGCTGTAAACGACCTTTTTCAACTACTGTAGATTGATCCACTGGCAAAGCACCTGTTTCAGAAGCCATAATCACACGATCATCATTGGTCACGCAATATCTAGAAGGTCTTAAACCGTTTCTATCTAAAGTGGCACCAATCATTTTGCCGTTGGTAAAGGAGATAGAAGCCGGGCCATCCCATGGTTCCATAATAGCTGCGTGGTATTCGTAAAATGCTTTTTTAATAGGATCCATTAATTCATTACCATCCCATGCTTCAGGAATCAACATCATCATTACATGTGGTAAACTTCTACCGCTTAATGTTAATAATTCAATCACATTATCTAAACAAGCACTGTCGGATTGTCCAGAAGTAACTACCGGTAAAATCATATCTAATTCTTCCTTACTAAAATAAGGAGATAAGAAACTTGATTCATTAGAACGTAACCAGTTTAAATTTCCTTGTAAGGTATTGATCTCTCCATTATGTGCAATGTATCTAAATGGTTGTGCTAATTTCCAAGAAGGGAAAGTGTTGGTTGCAAAACGAGAGTGCACTAAACCAAATGCAGAAACTACTCTTTTGTCGCTTAAGTCAGGGAAGTATTCACGTACTTGATGACTTGTTAATTGACCCTTGTAAATGATCGTATTTTGAGAAAGAGAGGTCATGTAAAAACCAATGGCATCTTTTTTAATACTATTGTTAATGGTATGAGAAGCGTAATTTTTTAAAATAAATAATTTACGTTCAAAGTCTTCGGCATCTTTTACATGGTCAGGTTTTTTTACAAATACTTGTTCCATGATAGGTTCAACTGACAAGGCTGTTGGCCCAATAGTGGATCTATTTACAGGAACAGTTCTGTAACCAATAATTTCAATATTTAATTTTTCTGCAGCACGTTCAAAAATTTCTTTACACTCTGCAGCTACCCCTTTTTCGGAAGGGAAGAAAATAAATCCTACACCATACTCACCAGCATTGGGTAAATGCAAACCTTTATGTAATAATTCGTCAAAGAAAAATTCATGTGGAATTTGAATCATAATACCTGCACCATCACCTGTATTCACCTCGCTGCCGCTTGCGCCACGGTGTTCCATATTTTCTAAAATAGTTAAAGCGTCACCTACATTTTGGTGAGATTTAATTCCTTTTATATTGGCAACAAATCCAATACCACAGGCGTCGTGTTCATAAGCAGGATCATACAATCCTAATTGCTGATTTTCGGTCATACTACATCAATTAATTAAAGGATATAATCGTAGGGATAGCGATTCGTTTAAAATTACAAAAAATCATGCATTTTGGTAGTAGTTTGTCAATAAACTTACTCACCATTTGAAATGTACTAATATGGTAACGTTTTCATTAGATATTTTCAAATAACGAACGTTCGCATTCGACTTGTAATTAAAAAAAATTAAATGATATCTACCCTGAATGCTGTTGAAAATAAGGATTTACTTAGTGCTTGGTCTTTGTGAAAGATGCCAAACAAGGAACTGCCAGAACCACTCATGCTAGCATAAATAGCACCTTGTTGGTAAAGTAAATTCTTTAACTCACCAATAGTTAGGTGTGCTTGAATAATTGAATGTTCAAAATCATTAATTAAGTTGGCTTTCCAAGTTTCAATGGGTTGAGCAACAATTTCAGCAATTGATTTTTCTTTGCTACTTGGTGTTAATTGCCCAAAAGCCCATGCAGTGGAAACGTGAATGCCAGGATGAATTAATACTATTTGATAATTGCTTAAATCACAGTGGAAGGGGTTTAAAATTTCACCACGACCAGTTGCATGATAAGCTTTGTCATAAACAAAAAAAGCACAATCACTTCCTAATTGTGCGGCGTAGTCAATTAGTTGGGCAGTCGATAATCCTAAATTAAATTGCTGATTTAATAATTTTAAAACTGCCGTAGCATCGCTAGAACCACCGCCCAGTCCAGCTCCCATAGGAATGTGTTTATGTAAGTGTATTTTTACATTCGGTAGAGATGGATAATCTTTTTTTAATAATTCAAAAGCTTTGACACAAAGATTTCGATCTAAATTTCCGGGGACTTTAAGTCCAGTACTCGTAAATTGAATAGAAGTGTCTGGATCATTGCTATGAATTACTTCAAGGATATCTGTTAATGCAACTGGATAAAAAATGGTTTCTAATTCATGGTAACCATCGGGTCTTTTGGCAACAATGGAAAGGCCTAAATTAATTTTACAATTTGGAAATGCAATCATGTTACAATGAGTTATGATTTCTTTTGCTCATTTCTTTTTGCAATTTCATCTCTGATATCAATAGCCCTGATATAGTCTTCTTGTTCAAGTACTTCATTTAACAATTCATGCAAAGCTTCTATTGACATGGAAGCTAAATCATTTTCGTTGGTAGTATCACTCACTATTGAAGTAACTGGATTTATCTTTTTTTCACCACCTTCGTTTTCTAATCCAGCTTGTTCTAAAATTGAATTGTTTACATAAATCGGACAACCAAAACGTACTGCTAAAGCAATAGCGTCACTTGTTCGACTATCAATTTCAATGGTATCGTTGGCTGTGAAACAAACTAATTTTGCATAAAAAATACCTTCTTGTAAATCACATATATACACTTCTTGTAAGGCAACATCAAAGGAAGTCATAAAATTTTTCATAAGGTCATGCGTCAATGGGCGAGCCGGTTGCATGTTTTCCAAAGCAACAGCAATAGCTTGTGCTTCAAACCCTCCAATTACAATTGGAAGTCTACGACTGCCGCCCACCTCCCCTAAAATAACCGCATAAGAGTTAGATTGGGTGATACTATGTGAAAGCGCAATAATTTCTAATTCAACTTTATGCATAGACAATTTAATGACCCAAATTTAATTATAAATTGTTTATGCGCCACCCTTTGATTTCAAAATTGCAGCAGTTAGTGCAGGAACTACTACAAAAGCGTCTCCAACTACCCCATAATCGGCGGCCTTGAAGAAAGGGGCTTCAGGGTCCTTATTAATTACCACAATGGTTTTACTGCGATTTACGCCTGCCAAATGTTGAATAGCACCAGAAATTCCAATGGCAATATATAAGTTAGGGGCAATTTGTATCCCAGTTTGGCCAACATGTTCATGATGCGGTCTCCAATCGGCATCAGAAACAGGGCGGCTACACGCTGTGGAAGCACCCAAAGCTTTTGCTAGGTCTAATAATATGCCCCAGTTTTCTGGCCCTTTCAAACCACGTCCACCACTCACCACAAGACTTGCTTCGGTTAATGGAACTTCTCCTTGTATTTTGTCAACAGAAGTGATTGAAATAGTAGATGCAGGAACCGCAATGTCTAATGCGGCCACTGTTGCTACCTCATTTCCAAGTACTGTCCCAAAACTATTTTGATTAATAGAAATTACTTTTACGGCTGTTTCTATTTGTATAGATGCGAATGCTTTACCAGAGAAAACAGTTTTGGTTACGACAAACCCTGCGTCTGTTTTTGGGAGTGCACAAGCGCCGGTTACAATGCCCGCACTTAATTTCACGGCTACTGCTGGGGCTATTGCTCTACCATTAATATTATGTGCAAAAATAACTACGGTTGCTCCTAATGTTTTTGCTGCGGCTGCAACAACTGTTGAAACAACCCTTGCATCAAAATTATTTAAAGCAGCATTATTTATATGATGCACTTTGCTAACACCGTATTTTCCTAGTGATGTTAAATCATCCTTTACATTTCCTGCCACTAATGCTTCGGCAGTTGTGCCTAATTGTTTAGCCAATGCTGCACCATAGGAGATAGCTTCATATGATGCTTTCTTAATTTCTTGATCTGCTTGATCTATATATATTAATACCATGATTTTTATTTTTGAATTTTTCTCGAGTGAATTTTGATTGGGGGTTGATTAAATCACTTTTGCTTCTTCTTTTAATAATCTAACCAACTCGTCCATATTATCAGGATCTATTAATTTAACACCCGATTTTGCTGGTGGTAAATCAAAGTTTTTAATACTTGTTGTTGCATTTGAAATAGTAGCTTCCACTACTTTTAATGGTTTAGTTCTGGCTGCCATAATTCCACGCATATTGGGAATTCTTTGTTCAGCCATTCCTTTTTGACAACTAATAATTGCAGGTGTAGTAGTTGTACATGTTTCTTCACCACCTTCAATTTCTCTTGTTACAGTAATTGCGTTTCCAGTTACCTCTAATTTTACAGCAGCCGAAATAAAGTTCTGATCTAATAAAGCGCAAAGCATGGAACCCACGCTAGCACTATTGTAATCAATGGTTTCCTTCCCAGTAAAAATTAAATCATAAGCGCCTTCTTTTGCAATTGCTGCAATTTCTTGTGCCACTATGAAGGAGTCTGTCGTTATATTATTAATTCTGATTGCTTCATCTCCACCCAATGCCAAAGCTTTTCTTATAATTGGTTCAGTATCTGCACCACCAACTGTTACTAAATGAATTGCTACACTAGGATCCTTTTCTTTCAACTCAATTGCTTTTACCAAAGCATACCATTCATCGTAAGGGTTAATGATCCATTGAACACCATTTTCATCGAACTTTGTATTACCTTCGATGAACGCAATTTTAGCTGTTGTGTCTGGTGTTTTGCTGATACAAACTAAGATCTTCATGATAGCAAATTTTGTTTTTAAAATAATAGTTGTTTATGCAACTAATGCAAATATAAGGTAGTTTTTGACCATATTTTGCTTAAAATTTATTTAAGATGAATCGAATTGAAAAAATACTTGAATTTTTAAATCAACAACCTAAAGATTGCTTTTTGAGGCATGCTTTAGCCCTTGAGTATATTAAAATGGGTGCCGATAGTAAGGCCCGTGATTTGTTTATTGAGATACTAACTGATGCGCCAGATTATATTGGCTCATACTATCATTTAGCAAAATGTTTAGAAAAGTTACAAGAAACAACATTGGCCATTGAATGGTATGAAAAGGGAATGGCTGCTGCTAAATTGGCAAAAGATGACCATTCTTATAGAGAGTTGCAGGCTGCTTATGAGGATTTAGTGTATTGATTATTGCTGATATAATGCACTTACATTTCCAACCGGTCTCCTAATTTTTTATCAATCAATAAAAAGAAATCCTCTGGTTTGTAGGTACGCCATTTTTCAAATTCCATCAGTTCGATATACCTATTTAATTTCTTTAATAAAAAGTCGTGTTGAGAAGCTTGATGCAAATTTATCATTACCGCCCAACCATTTTCGTCGGATAATTCTTCATACAATTCTTCATAATAATCTCTATCTCCATTGTGAAAATTAAATACATTTTCACCAATCAAAATGAACTTGTAAATACCTTCATCCATTAATTTTTCGAGTATCTCTCTTTTTAAAGTCATGATATCATTTTCGATGGCATCATTCCATTCTCCAATCATTTCAATAATTGAAAATCCCATTTCATAGTCGGCATAAATTATTTTGAGGTACAATGTTTTACTTCCAAATTCATCCCATTGAGGGTGAATATAATAATTGTAAACCGTTTGCGAAAATTCAAACTCACTATAGGTTTGGCCAAAGAAAGGAGACAGCGGATCTTCTTCGGCCATATATAAATGCCTCCAATGATAATATGGTTCTATTTCGTGCATCCCAAATTATTTTATGGTCTTATGATAGGCAATAAGCCCGTCCATTGGGGACTTGATAATTTGCCCTACCTCTAATTCGTAGGCAGTGGCTAATTGTTTAATGGTATCTCTAAATACATATGCGATGGATCCTGAAAAATGAATAGGGTGTAGCCAGGACTCATTTAATTTATTCAAATGTGTAAAGAAAAAATCATTGATACCGTCTTCAATGATATTTTCAATCATATAATGCCCGCGATGTAAGGATAAAAATTCTGCAAAGGATGCCATGTATCTATTAGGCAACGCTTGTTTATATACTGCATCTAAAATTTGATCTTTATTTATTTGATATTTACGCTCAAAAGAATGCATTAATTCTTCATCAAAAGTTTTATATAAATAATATTGTAACACTTTTTTGCCTAAGTAGGCACCACTTCCTTCATCTCCTAGAACATAACCAAGGCCGGGACTATTTTTAACTATTTTTTTGCCGTTGTAAAAACCAGTATTGGATCCTGTTCCTAAAATACAGGCAACTCCTTTATTTGTTTGACATGTAGCCCTAGCAACTGCTACTAAATCGGTTTGAATATCTAGCGTTGCCTTTTTAAAAACTTGTTTAAGCGCTTTTTTTATAGAAGCTACATTTAATGGGTTGCTTAAACCTGTTCCGTAAAAATAAACCGCGTCAATAATAGTAGGGTCTATTTTTTTAGAGAAACTTTTTTGAATGGTTTCCACAATTTGAGAAGTAGTCAAAAAATAAGGGCTTATGCCAATGGTTTTAATAGTCTTTTTTTCTTTACCTAATTGAATGGTCCAATGGCATTTTGTTGCACCACTATCGGCTATGATATAATTATTGCGCATAGTTTAAGTCTTATGTGTGAAAATAGCCATTTTAGCGTAATTTTAGCCCTAAGAATATGAACATGCAAGAAAATAATAAATCAAATTGGATAACCCCTATCACTTATGCGGTGGTATTGGTTATTGGAGTAGGAATAGGTGTTTTTTTTAAAGGTGATTTTTCATTTGGGAATATGCAATCGGGTAGTGCAAGCCCAATGCAAGAAATAATTAATTTAGTAAAGTCTAAATATGTGGAGGATATTTCAAATGATAGTTTGAGTAATAAATTAGCAGATTATTATTTATCTCAATTAGATCCACATACATTATATATTCCACCTGCTGATTTGGTAGATGTAAATGAGCAATTAAGTGCGAATTTTAAAGGAATAGGAATTGAATTTCAACAAAGCAGAGATAGTATTTATGTTTCTTATGTAGTTAAGGACGGACCCGCTTCAAAAGCTGGTTTGAAACTGGGGGATATTTTATTAAAGGCAGACGATACTGTTGAGTTGACAGGGAAAAAATGGGAAGGAGAAGCGATCCGTGCAAAACTAAAAGGAGCCGCAAATACTAAATTAAAATTGAAGGTTTTATCGGGTTCGTCTATCAAAGAAGTTTTAATTACTAGAGATAATGTACCAGTTTCTTCAGTGGATGCAGCTTATGAAATAAAGCCAGGGGTTGGTTATATCCGTATCAATAAATTTGCGGACCGAACTTACGAAACATTTATGCAGGCACTTGAACCTTTAATAAAAGATAGTATAAAATCTTTGGTAATTGATTTAAGGGGGAATGGGGGTGGTCTTTTGTCAGAGGCTGTAGCCATTGCTGATGAACTAATACCAGGTAATAAATTATTAGTGTATACGCAAGGAGCACATTCTCCAAGAGTAGAGTATAATAGTAAAAGAGAAGGTTTATTTGAACAAGGCGCATTAACAGTTTGGATGGATGAATCATCGGCTTCGGCAAGTGAGGTTTTAGCAGGCGCACTACAAGATTGGGACAGGGCAACTATTATTGGAAGAAGATCTTTCGGTAAGGGGTTGGTTCAACAACAATTCAGGTTATCCAATGGGGGTGCTTTAAGATTAACTACCGCTAAATATTATACACCTCTTGGAAGAAATATTCAAAGGTCCTACGAAAATGGAAAGTTGGAATACGAACATGCTTTTGTAAATCGTATTCAAGAAGATGCATTGGGTAAGCAGGATTCAGCGGTAAAGGGCAAGGCATATAAAACTCCAAGTGGTCATTTGGTGTATGGTGGTGGAGGAATTTATCCCGACAAATGGATAGTGGGGAACGGTATCATTTTGGATTCGGCGTATAATAAAATAGGGGAACAAAATTTATTAAATGATTTCATTTTGCATTGGTATTTAAAAGATCAAACACGTATGAATGGGTTTAAATCAACTACTGATTTTTTAAATGTTTATAAGTCAGTTGATTTATGGAATGAGTTGACTAAATACGCTAATCCTGCTCAAAAAACTACCTTAAAGTCACTTGAAAAGAACAAGGGATATATTAATAATCAATTATTGGCTTTATTGGCTAGAATGCATTGGTATAAGCAGGGGTATTTTGAGGTTCAAAATGCATTGAACCCCCAATTAAATAACATGTTGCCTCAATAAATTAGGGTACTAGGTATAATAGTGTCTATTGTCAGTTAAAAAGCTGATTTAACTCATATATTTAATTAAGATTGGAACTGACTTTTGTTGCTTTAAATTATGCAACAACATTGTTACCATTGCGGAACGGCTTGTGATGATTCAATATTTATAGAAGATAAATTTTTTTGTTGCGATGGCTGCAAAATGGTTTTTCAGTTATTGGATGAAAATGGCATGTGTCAATATTATGATTTGACTAAGATGCCTGGTACGTCTGCAAAAGGTGTGTTTACTTCCGAAAAATATAATTATTTAGATAGTGTTGCGATTCAGGATCAATTAATACAATTTAAATTAGTCAATCAAGCTCATGTAGTTTTTTACCTACCTCAAATTCATTGTGTGAGTTGTGTGTTTTTATTGGAAAATTTACATAAAATAAATCCAGGTGTACTTCATTCACAAACTCATTTTGAAAAAAAAGAAATCAAAATTGTTTTTAACCCTACTGAGATTAGCTTAAAAGAATTGGTGCAATTGTTAGCCTTTATTGGGTATGAGCCCATGATACATTTGGGAGATAATGATTGGTTGAAAAAGAAAAAAGTAAATAAACAGCAGCTATATAAAATAGGGGTTGCTGGATTTTGTTTTAGTAATATTATGATGTTGAGTTTTCCAGAATATTTATCAACCAGTGTTGGTGATATTGGGAATATGCGTTCTTTTTTTGTCTATTTAAATTTATTGCTTTCCATACCAGTATTGTTATTTAGTGCAAAAGGTTTTTTTATTTCAGCTTTTACCGGTCTAAGGCAAAAATGGCTAAATATTGATGCTCCAATTGCACTCGCAATTTTAGTAACCTTTGGTCGTAGTGTATATGAAATTTTTACGCATACCGGGGCTGGATATTTGGATAGTATGAGTGGGATTGTATTTTTTATGTTAGTGGGAAGATGGTTTCAGGATAAATCCTATGATTCCTTTTCATTTGAAAGAGATTACACTTCTTTTTTTCCATTGGGGGTTACCGTATTGGTTGAGGGCAAGGAAGTAAATAAACCATTGTCCGAAATTGTAAAGGACGAACAATTATTAATTCGGACCAATGAAATGGTTGCGGCAGACGCAGTTTTATTAACTGATGGTGCTTTGATTGATTATAGTTTTGTGACAGGTGAAAATGCGCCTATTGAAGTTCCAAAAGGGGCAACCGTTTTTGCGGGTGGAATTCAAAAAGGACGCGCTATACAAGTGGTGGTGGTTAAGCCAGTTGGGCAAAGTTATATCACGGAATTGTGGAATAGTCCTTTATTAAACAGGGATAAAAATATAGATAAATCTTTTGTACATCCTTGGAGCCAATATTTTACCTACGTCTTATTTAGCATTGCAATAGTTACTGGAATATATTGGTGGTGGGTAAATCCATATAATGTTTTACCAGCTGTAACATCGGTATTAATTGTGGCTTGTCCTTGCTCTTTGTTGCTCACCGTTACCTTTACCTATGGCAATGTATTAAGGCATTTGGGTAAGTATAAAATGTATTGTAAAAATAGTTCGGTGTTAGAAGCAATGGAAAAGATAGATACCATTGTTTTTGATAAAACGGGTACTTTGACCAATCATGAGGATACGGAATTAGTATATGAAGGTGTTGAACTTACAAGGCAGGAAGCCGCTGCTATTTACAATGTGACTAGAGAATCTTTGCACCCGCTGAGCCAATTAATTACAAAGTATTTTAGTACTCAAAATCTGGCTCCGTTAATAATTGACAATATTCAAAATTTTATTGGTAAAGGAACATTGGCGCAATGTGATCAGAAAATTATTTTGATTGGATCTGGATCATTTTTACAAGCGCATGGAATCGTAATAAATAGTGAAATCCAAAGTGGAGTTTATATTGCGATTAATGAAGAATGTAAAGGAATTTTTAAAATAAATCATTCTTATCGTATTGGAGTTGCTAATATGATTAAGCAGTTAAAAATAAGCGGTTATGACATACATTTATTAAGTGGAGATCGCCCCACTGAAAAAAATATTTTAATTACAATATTGGGATCTGATATTCCTATGCAGTTTGAGCAAAATCCAAATGATAAGCTAAATTATATTCAAAATTTACAAACAAATGGGCATAAAGTGTTGATGGTAGGGGATGGTTTAAATGATGCTGGTGCTTTAAAGAAATCTGATGTTGGTATTGCAGTTACAGATCAAACACACCTTTTCACGCCCGCAAGTGACGCTATTTTAGAAGGAGAAATGGTGTCTTATTTACACCAACTTATTACTTATGCAAAAAAAGGGAAAACAATTATCATTTTAATATTTGCGCTTTCAATTCTATACAATTTAGTGGGTATGTACTTTGCTACACGAGCACAATTATCACCCATGGTTGCTGCCATACTTATGCCAATAAGTTCAATTAGTATAGTTTCTCTTTCTGCCTTATTAAGTTATAGTTATGCAAGAGGACTTCGACCGAAAAAACTGATATAAATCATATTTCGGATGATGTAAGTCAGAAGCTAGGTTTTTTGTTGCATTTATTTTTGTTTCAAATAGATGCAAATGAGTGTGCTAGTCATTTTAATCATTGTAAGTGTTTTAGTTGCCGGCGGGTTTTTAATTGCTTTTTTATGGTCTGTTAATTCAGGCCAGATGGAGGATGACTATACGCCTTCGGTAAGAATGCTTTTTGATGATGAGTTGACAAATACAAAAAAAAGTAAATCAAAAATTCAATCATAATCTAACTCTTTAAATTATCCTTATGCAATTAGAAAGTTTTCAGTACGATAATAAGACAGTAAGAAATTTTGCCGTTGCAACCATCATTTGGGGTGTTGTGGGAATGCTTGTTGGATTAATTATTGCTTCACAATTAGTTTTTCCAACAGTCCTAAATTTTCAACCCTATTTTAATTTTGGTCGAATTAGACCCTTGCATACCAATGCAGTGATTTTTGCATTTGTAGGAAATGGAATATTTATGGGGGTTTATTACTCATTACAAAGACTTCTCAAAACAAGAATGTTTAGTGATGTTTTAAGTACAATTCATTTTTGGGGTTGGCAATTAATAATAGTAGCCGCTGCTATTTCATTGCCATTGGGTATGACAAGTGGCAAAGAATATGCTGAATTAGAATGGCCAATTGATATTGCGATAACTATTATTTGGGTAGTGTTTGGTTATAATATGTTTGCTACCATTATCAAAAGAAGAGAACGTCATTTATACGTTGCTGTTTGGTTTTATATAGCCACTTTTGTAACAGTTGCAGTATTACATTTGGTAAACTCTTTTTCATTACCCATTTCCTTATTCAAAAGTTATAGTTGGTATGCCGGTGTACAAGATGCTTTAGTACAATGGTGGTATGGACATAACGCCGTTGCCTTTTTCTTAACTACGCCTTATTTAGGATTGATGTATTATTTTTTACCTAAGGCGGCTAATAGACCAGTATTTTCCTATAAATTATCCATCATTCACTTTTGGGCTTTAATCTTTTTGTATATCTGGGCTGGACCACATCATTTGTTATATACTGCTTTACCTAATTGGGCTCAAAGTATCGGTATCGTTTTTAGTTTCATGCTCATATTCCCAAGTTGGGGGGGTATGATTAATGGTTTATTGACTTTACGTGGTGCATGGGATAAAGTGAGAGAGGATGTAATATTAAAATTTATGGTAGTTGCGGTAACTGCCTATGGTATGGCAACATTTGAAGGTCCAATGTTGTCTTTAAAAAGTATTAATGCAGTTGCGCATTTTACAGATTGGATTATAGCACATGTACATATAGGTGGATTGGGATGGAATGGTATGTTAACCTTTGGAATTTTATATTGGTTAATCCCTAGAATTTATAAAACAGAATTATATTCAAAAAAATTAGCGAATGTCCATTTTTGGTTGGCTACATTAGGTATATTATTTTATGCAATTCCAATGTATTGGGCGGGATGGCAGCAGGCTAGCATGTGGAAGCAATTTAATGAAAGTGGTCAATTAAAATATCAGTTTTTAGAAACAGTAACTTATATGGCTCCATTTTACGCCATGAGAGCCTTGGGTGGGTTATTGTATTTGTCTGGTGCGATAGTAGCAATGGTAAATATTTTTAAAACAATTGGCAAAGGAACATTGGTTGCAAATGAAGATGCTGAAGCGCCCGCTTTGGAAAAAATATACACAAAACATGCAGGCGAACATTGGCATCGTTGGATTGAAAGAAAGCCAACTCCATTATTGGTTTTATCATTAGTGGTTATACTTATCGGAGGATTGGTGGAAATTATTCCTACTTTCTTGGTAAAGTCCAATATTCCAACAATTGCTAGTGTAAAACCATACACCCCACTTGAATTACAAGGTCGTGATATTTATGTAAGAGAAGGATGTTACACATGTCACTCTCAAATGATTCGCCCATTTCGAAGTGAGACGGAGCGATATGGTGAGTATAGTAAAGCAGGTGAATTTGTTTATGATCATCCATTCCAATGGGGTAGTAAAAGAACGGGCCCCGATTTAGCAAGGGAAGGTGCTGGTAATTTAAAAAAATCTAATACATGGCATTTTAACCATTTGGAAGAACCTAGTGCCATTAGTACAGGATCTGTTATGCCTTCTTATTCGTTTCTAATTGAACATAATTTAGATACTGCAACAACACCGATAAAAATTAATGCAATGCGTAGGTTAGGGGTGCCATACGAAATTGATTTTGCACCAAAAGCAAATGCAGTTTTAATGAAACAAGCTAGCGAAATTGCTGCAGATTTAAAGAAAGATGGAATTGATATTCCTGCAAACAAAGAGATCATTGCCCTAATTGCTTATTTACAAAGGTTGGGGACAGATATAAATAAAAAATAGTAAAAAATATACACATTATGTACAGCTTTATAAAAAAATATACAGAAACAATGCAGGGTATTCAGTTTTATCCCATTTTTTCATTGTTGGTATTTGTTGGATTTTTTGTTGGAGTCTTATGGTATGTAAAGGTGATGGATAAAAAAGAAGTTGAAGCTTTAAAAAATTTACCATTAGAGTAGTTAATTAAAATTTAAAAAAAGCAATTATGTTTAGATATAAAAATATTCCTTTAATTGTGATTGCAATATTTATTGCATTTGAAAGTACAGCTCAAGTTAATGCGTCCGTTCCTACCACTACTGAAGCACCAACTAATTATTTAGAGTTTTTAATGTTAACTATAGCTGGTTTATTAGCTGTAGTAATTTGGGTACTTGCTAATGTGTTAGGAATGATTTCCAAAAAAGTGGTTGAAGTAACAAAGTCTAGTAATAAAGTTATGATCATTACTTTTGTTGTATTAGGTTCTTTATTTGCAAATCATGCTAGCGCGCAAACTGCAATGGCGGATACAACCGCAAAAATACCATCAGTTAATTATTATGGAGGATTGTCTTCCACTACTTTTTGGGCACTTTCAAGTGTATTGGCATTGGAATTGTTAATCGTATTTTTATTGGTCCTATTTATTAGAGGGCTATGGAAAGTGATATATCCGGCGCCAGTTGTGTTAAAATCTGAAAAAGAAGTGAAAGAATCTTGGTTGATAAGTACTTGGCACAATTTGGATAAGAAATTCTTAACAAAGGCGATTCCATTGGAACAAGAAGCGGACAGATTGTTGGATCATGATTATGATGGGATTAAAGAGTTGGACAATGCTTTGCCTCCATGGTGGAAATATGGGTTTATAATTACCATATTTATTGCTGTTTTGTATTTATTAAAATATGAAGTGTGGCATTACGGGCCAAATCCAACGGAAGAGTATAATAATGAGATGACCACGGCCAAAGAGCAGATTAATAATTATTTAGCATCCATGAAAAATAATGTGGATGAAAAATCTGTTACCATGTCCGATGCTACAGGCATTGCTGCAGGCAGTGTTTCTTTTGCAAAAACTTGTGTTCCTTGTCATGGCACAAAGGGCGAAGGAGGGGTGGGGCCAAATTTGACAGATGATTATTGGTTGCATGGTGGAAAAATTGCTGACTTATTCAAGACCATTAAATATGGTTATCCAGATAAGGGCATGCAATCATGGCAGGCTATATATTCACCAGTACAAATACAGGAGCTAGCTAGTTATATAAAATCGTTAAGAGGAACAAATCCTCTAAATGGTAAAGCACCACAAGGAGATTTGTTTAAAGAAGAATTGAAAGTTGCTGAAACCGCACAGATAGCTGAAAAAAAAGATAGTGTGATTGCTATAAAATAATTTTATAATAATGAACAATTTAGATTCTGAGACTTTGGCGAATTTTAAAAAGGAAATGTTAGATCAGTCCTTTAGAGATTCTGTCGCTACCATTAACAAAGAGGGAAATCGAAATTATATACATCCTCAAAAACCTAAAGGGAGGCTTTATAATTTAAGATCCTACTTTAGCTATTTTTATTTAGTCTTATTTTTTACACTTCCATTTATTAAAATAGGTGGAGAGCCAGTCTTTTTAATAAATGTATTAGAACGTAAATTTATTTTATTTGGTAAAATATTTTGGCCACAGGACTTTTTTATTTTTGCAATTGGGCTACTTACTTTTTTGGTATTCATTATATTGTTTACAGTGGCTTTTGGTAGAATATGGTGTGGATGGGCTTGTCCACAAACAATATTTATGGAAATGGTGTTTAGAAAAATTGAATTTTTCATTGAAGGTGATGTTGCTCAACAAAAAAGATTAAATGCACATCCATGGAATGGCGAGAAGATATTTAAAAAAGGCGGGAAGATGATTGTCTTTTTTACGCTCTCTTTTTTAATAGCTAATTTCTTTTTAGGTTATATCATTGGAATAGATGAAGTAGGTAAGTTAGTGAAGGAAGGGATTTTTATACATTACGGAACTTTTAGTGCATTGGTTTTATTCACTTTAGTTTTCTTTTTTGTTTATATATGGTTTAGGGAACAAGCTTGTATAATTGTTTGTCCATATGGCAGATTACAAGGAGTATTGCTTGATAAGAATTCTATATTAGTTGCCTATGATTATGTAAGAGGCGAACCAAGAGGAAAGGCAACAGAGCAGGGTAATGGAGATTGTGTAAATTGTCATGCTTGTATTAGAGTTTGTCCAACCGGAATTGATATAAGAAATGGAACCCAATTAGAATGCGTGAATTGTACAGCATGTATTGATGCTTGTGATGAAATTATGGATCATGTAGGCAAGCCAAAAGGATTGATAAGATATGCATCTGAAAATAATATTGCAAAAAAAGAGAAAACCACTTATACCTGGAGGTTAAAATTATATACTATTGTTTTAACTGCTTTACTTTCATTTTTAGCCTTATTGTTAATTAATAGGGCAGATGTTTCGGCTCGAATTATCAAGACACCTGGGCAAACCTATCAGCAATTAGAAGGAAATAGAATAAGTAATTTGTATAATATTAAATTAGCAAATAAAACAAGAAGCGTCATTCATTTGGAATTAAAGTTGGAAGACATACAAGGCGAAATAAAACTTATTAATAGTATAGATGTGCCTAAAGAATCCTATTTTCAAACTAGTTTTTTTGTAATTTTTGATAAAAGTCAAATACATAGTAGAAAAACAAAAATTAATGTTGGAATTTATGAAGAGGGGAGAAAAATACAAACTGCATCTGCCACTTTTTTAGGGCCAACTATTTAAAAATATAAAGTATGAAATTTAATTGGGGACATAAAATTGTTGTAGTGTTTGGGATTTTTGTGATAGGTATTCTTTTTCTTGTATATAAATCAAGCCAACAAAAAATGGATTTGGTTCAAAAAAACTATTATGCGGATGAGCTAAAATATCAAGAGGTAATCAATGCATCAAAAAATGCCAAGGAAATAGGAGGTAGTTTAAATGTAATAAGAAAAGGGGGGCATTTATTGGTTTCTCTTCCTGCTGCATTTCATAGTAGCGCCGTTAAAGGGGTAGCCCATTTATATTATGCAGCGGATGAGACAAGAGATATCTCTAAATCGTTTGTTACAAGTAATGGTGAGTTTGAAATGGATTTAATGACCATGATGAATGGATATTATACTTTGAAATTAACCATTGAATTAAATGAGAAGCAATATTATTATGAACAGAAATTAAATTTTTAATCATGTTTTTGAGTAGTGTTTTTGAGATTGGGTTTTTGATGGGTCTATTAGGGAGCGTCCATTGCATTGGTATGTGTGGACCGTTGGTAATGGCACTCCCTATTTCCCAAAAAAATACTTTTCAAAAATTTACTGCATTGTCATTGTATCATGTAGGTAAAATTGGTAGTTATGGCATTTTAGGGTTATTATTTGGTTTGTTTGGGAGTCAATTTCCGGTATTTACATTTCAGAGAAATATCTCCATTGTAATTGGTATAACTATGTTGTTGTATGTTTTATATGTATTTGTGTTAAAGCCAAAGCATTTTCATTTAGGAATATTGGGTAATTATTATAATCATATTGTGAAGTTATTGAGTAGATTATTTAAAACTAAGTCATCTATTTCCTTTTTGTTTATTGGGTTGTTAAATGGGTTATTGCCTTGTGGAATGATTTATTTAGCGTTAACTTCCTCAATGGCTACTCAAAATATTTTTTATGGTGGAATGTTGATGGTTTTTTTCGGATTGGGTACAATGCCAGCATTGTTAATGGTAGCGTTTGGAGGACAATATATGGGTTTCAATTTCAGGAAAAAGTTGCAAAACCTATTGCCAGTATTTATATTGGGAATGGGAGTTTTATTAATATTAAGAGGACTTAATTTAGGAATTCCTTATTTAAGCCCTATTGCAGGTATTGGTACACAGGTAATTTCATGTCATAATTAAATTTTATGAACAAGGAGAGCATTATACAAGAAATAGATTCATTAAACAGGACCTTGGATTTTATTCAAGAGGAGCAATCGTTTATCAAAAGTAAATTAGGCAGCTTTTTAGATAAAATGGTTTTAACTGATTCATTGATATGGGCCGAGACCCTACATCAGGAGATACTTAATAGAGAAGCTGCAATTCAAATGTTAAAAAATGATATATCCAAAACTGCATTAACATTAAAGACAAGGCGATTTGTAAATAATATGATAGATGAAAAAATGATGGATGAATTTAAAAAGTATAAACAACAAGTTGGCTATATTGAAATTCAATTTTTAGCCTGGAAGCAAGCGGCTAATGAAAAGTTTGAAAGCGCTATGTATTAGATTAATTAAATAAATTAATTAATTTCTTTTCATCCAAAATAGTGATTTTACCATCTTTGATTTCAATTAATTTCTCATTCTTAAAATCACTTAAAGTTCTTATTAAGCTTTCAGTAGCGGTTCCTGCAATATTCGCTAAATCTTCTCTTGAAATTGATATAGAAAATTGTTCCTCATTACTAGAAGCATACTTCTTCTTAAGTGTCAATAATGCTTCTGCAACTCGCTTTCTTAAGCTATGATAAGCAAGTGCTACGAGTTGATGTTCTTTTTCGGCAATATTGTTGGTTAATAGTTTGATTACTTTAAGCGCAATTTCTTGATTAGTAGTAATCATATTTTCAAATTCTTTCTTTGGGATCACTCTAATGGAGGCATCTTCAAGTGTTTCTGCAAATTCCTCATAAACTGAATTTTTCAAAAGTGGTATATGGCCAAAAAAATCACCAGCAGATAATAAGCTTGTTATTAATTCCTTTCCGCCGTCACTCGTTTTATAAATTTTAACTTTACCACTTTCTACATAGTAAAGTTTATTAGGGTGTTGTCCTTCGGTGTATATAGTTTGTTTTTTCTTGTATCCAATTATATCATGATTTTCCAAACTGTCATGCATCTCATCTTTCTGACCTAGGTCTGAAATAATTTGTTGCCAGGTTTCAATAGCTTTACTACCATGATTTTGTTGAACTTTAATTTTCTCCAATCTTGTTTTAATGGCATTAATTAATTCTACATCTGAAAATGGTTTTGTTATATAATCATCGGCTCCCATCTCCATGCCTTTTCGCAAGTCTGTTCTTTCACTTTTTGCACTTAAAAATATAAAAGGGATATGCTTTAATGCTGGATTGTTACTAATTATTTGATACACACCATATCCGTCAAGTACGGGCATCATAATATCACAAACTATTAAATCGGGAGGATTTGCCATTGCTTTCTCAACACCAATTTTTCCATTTTCGGCGGTGATAATTTCATAATTAGCTAATTCGAGAATTTCAGCTGTATTTTCTCTTAAGGCTTCATTGTCTTCAATTAGTAATATTTTTTCCATAATAATATATTTTAGTTGAAGTTATTTAAGTTTTTTGAGGGGAGTGTTATAGTAAATGTACTTCCTTTTTCTAGTTCACTTATATATTGAATACTGCCATTTAATAATTCAATATAACGCCCAACAATATGAAGCCCTAATCCAGTGCCTTGTATATTAGTAACATTAGAGGCTCTAAAAAATCTTTCAAATAAATGTATTTGATCACTTTTAGGAATTCCAATGCCCTCGTCATTTATTACAATTTTTGTATTGTCTTCATCGATTGTTGTAGTTATGCTAATTTTTGATTTTTCTGGTGAAAATTTTATTGCGTTGGACATTAAATTTACAATAACATGTTTCAATAAATTGCTATCTAGATAAGTTATTTTGCTTCCTGTATGCTTGTATTGAATAGTTTGATTTGATTTTAGTAATACATTTAATTCATTCGTGATATTATTAATAAATTCAGTTAAGTCAAATACTTCGGCTTTCACATCAACTTTACCTTCTTCAATTTTTCCTAAGGATAAAAATTCGTTTAATATCTCTGTCAATGATTTTACAGAAGATTTTATTCTTTCAATATGCCTATCCCTTTTGGGTTGATCTTCGGTAGTTGAATATTTTGCTAATAAGGATATTGACGATAGAATGGTACTTAGTGGAGTTCTAAATTCATGCGAAGCCATTGAAACGAATCTAGATTTAAGTTCATTAACCTCTTTCTGTTTAATTATTTGTTCTTCATTTTCTTTTCTTTTTGTAATATCTGCAATATATGCTATCACAAATTGATCATCATTTGTCTTAAAATGACCAAGGCTTACTTCAACAGGAAATTCTGTGCCGTCTTTTCTTATAGCAGATAGGGTCATGCCTATTCCCATCCCCCTGGCTTTTGGGTCATGTGTATATTTTTCTCTTTGACCTACATGTTTGTGGTGGTATCTGCTTGGAATTAATTTTTCTAGTATTTCTCCTGTAAGTGTAGTGTCATCATATCCAAATAATGTATTTGCAAAATGATTGGATAGTTCTATAATTCCATTTTTATTCACTACTATGATACCCAGAGATGCATAATTAAATAATGCCTCAAATCTTATATCTTGGTTCTTTAAATTTTCCGATGCGTGCATTCCGTTATTAATTGTAAAAATATTTAAATGCTGGTATCTTTTTAAAGTTACAATAATTTATTATAAGTATTGATATTGAATGTTTTAAGTACTTGTGCTTAGTAGAATAGCACTACAATCCTCAGCTAATGGCGCTTCATTATGTTTTTTAAGTAAATATTTGCAAGTTATTGTCGTATTTAATGTATAATTAAAAAATATATATGTTTTATTTTATTAAAATTCATATAAATTATTTACTTTAGCAAAATAAATAACACATATACA
>CAIQQR010000066.1 GCA_903874055.1 uncultured Bacteroidota bacterium
GAGTTCTATCTTTTAATAAAAAAATCAACAATTTTTAATATTATAGTAACATTGAGTACATAATATTAAATAAAAAGAGCTGGCATTTGCCAGCTCTTTTTATTTAATTACAATTTTTATTTTCTTCGTTCAATTTCCTTATTCATTTCATCAATATCTACGGGTCTTTCCGTGTCATCCCCTAATAAATATTTTGAGAAGTAGTCAGCTGTTCTCCAAAACCAATACTCATTCATATCACCAAAGCCATGACGTTGTGTTGGTAATATTAACATGTCAAAACGCTTATTGGCTTTGATTAATGCATTTACCACTCTAATGGTATTGGCAGGGTGTACATTGTTGTCAATCTCCCCATGAATTAGTAATAGTTTTCCTTTTAAGTTTTTTGCAATCTCTGGATTTTTATCAATCATATAGGAGAAAGTAGTATCACCTTTATCAGAGATATTTTCTTTTACACCATTGTGTTTTTCACTCCACCATCTGTTGTAAATACTATTATCATGGTTACCTGCATTACTCACCGCCACTTTAAATATATCAGGATACACTAACATAGCGGCTGTACTCATAAATCCGCCACCGCTATGCCCGTGGATGCCTGCTTTGTCTCGATCAATAAATTTGTATCTATCTGCTAATTGTTCAATGGCAGCCTTTTTATCTGTTAATCCATAGTCTCTTAAATTGTTATATCCGTAATTGTGGTACCATTTGCTTCGTGCAGGGTTGCCACCTCGGTTACCTAAAGTAATTACAACAAAACCCAATTGCGCTAAACGGTCAATACGATCCATTCCTTTACTAAAGCTTTTGTTTACAGATTCGGTTTGAGGTCCAGGATAAACGTACTCAATGATGGGGTATTTTTTAGTGCTATCAAAGTCATAAGGTTTATACATAACACCAAAAATATCAGTAATGCCATCATCTGCTTTTACTTTAAATGTTTCAGGAAATTTATAGCCTGCTGCAAACAATGAACTTAAATCCGCTGTTTCAAGATCCATTATTTTTTTACCATCTGTTGCATATAAGCTTGAAACAGGAGCAGTGTTTACTCTTGAACTTGTATTTACGAAATAGTTTTTTCCGTCATTTAGGGTAAAGCTATGATCGAAATTACCTGGGTTTAATAATTGCAAGTTTGTACCATCAAAATTCACTTTATATAAATGTAAATAGTAAGGATCTTCCTTTGAATTATTGGAAGCATTTTCTTTTCCGTTTCCTGAGAAGTAAACTATTCTTTTTTCCTCATCAATGGAAATAATATCTTCAATATGCCATGGCCCTTGTGTGATTTGGTTTTTTAATTTACCATCCTTGTCGTATAAATATAAATGTGCCCAACCATCACGCTCACTCCATTCAATAAACTCGCCACTTTTTAATAAACCTGGTTTTTTAATTTCAACATAAGTATTTAGGCTTTCTTCCACCAAAATTTTTACCTCACCAGTATTAATATCTACAATACATTGATCTATCTTTTTTAAGTCTCTGCTTGTTCTAGCTAAATATAATTTATCGTTTGTGCCCAACCAGATCATTGGCTTGTGCTCGTCGTCTCTGCTGTTTACTTTACTTGTCTTATTCCAAACTGAAATGTCTTGATCTTTAAATAAGGAAACATTTATTTCTTTAAAATTTTGTTTTTCCATATCTACAATCATCAAGTGATCCATTGGCGCCTCTTTTTCACCTGGCATCCAGTACTTATAGGTTTCAAGGGTAGGTCTAGGGTCAGCGATACTATTGATAACCCACAAATCCTTCACTTTTCTATTATCTACTTTTGTAATGGCAATATGTTTGCCATCCTCACTCCACATTCCATTCACCGCCTTTCTTTTATTTTTATTCTTCTCTACATCTACATTGGTTTCACCTCCACCACCATAAGCACTTTCACTATGCCAACTATAATTTTGAATACCATCAGTAGTCATTGCATGCTCTACAATGGTACTATCCTCTTCATTTTTTAAAGCCTTTTCATAATTGGCTTTATCCATATAGTATAAGTTGTAGTTTCTTCCAAATACAATTGTTTTTTCATCTGGTGAAATATTTGCCCAATTGGGTTTTCTCTTTGGCTTTTTAAATCCAACCAATTCATTTAATTGTTCAGTGGCAAGATTGTATTCAAAATAAAATGTCTTTTTTATTTTTTCAGGCTTCGTGTCTTTTTTTACTGCTTCCTCTTTATTTATTTCAATTGTACTTTTTACCTCAAATTGAATCCAATTTTCGTCTTTTATGAATTTAATTGAATCAATAGGTAAATGTTGACCATCAAATGGGTCCTTGATAATTTTAGTTAATTCAGCAGCAATTTTATCATTGTTGAACATTGCTTTCTTTTCATTTTTTACCGGATCGGCAATGATCCATTTTTTCCCCTCACTTGTTTCATAGATATACCAAAATTTATTGGATTGTTTTAACCAATGAGGATCAACAGACAAAGAGAAAATCATTTTGTCCAATTTTTTAGGAGCAAAGCGAGCAGCCAAGGCATAATTTGCTTTTTGCTGACTAAATCCCAAAAAAGGGATCAATAAAAGAAGTAAACTTAGATATTTGCGCATAGGTTAATTTTGAACAAGTAAATTAGCACAAATGGTGTTATTCTCCAATAGGTAATGCAGTTGGGTATATATTTTATTGTAAATCGTCAGCATAAAGTGGACAAAATATAGTCTAAATTAGTAGAGTGTTTATTTACTTCCTAGGATACCAATAATTGGAAAATGGGTTGGTTAGATGATGGGAAACCTTATTTTTGCTAAATAATTATTAGCATTGAATAAGCCTGTTTTATTAATTACGCCTCCATTTACTCAGCTTAATACGCCGTACCCTGCTACTGCCTATCTTAAAGGTTTTTTTAATACGAAAGGAATTGAATCGGTACAGGCCGATTTAGGCGTAGAGGTAACCATTACTTTATTTAGTAAGGCAGGGTTAGAAAAACTCTTTAATACGATTGATCAAAAAATTAAGGCTGGCTTAATTACTGAAATATCTGAAAATAGTGCGCGAATTATTTCATTAAAGGATCGATACATTCATACTATTAATGAAGTGATTTTATTTTTGCAAGGAAAGTCAAATACATTAGCACATTTAATAAGTGCGCGTAATTTTTTACCGGAAGCAAGTAGGTTTGAACAAATTGATGATTTGAAGTGGGCTTTTGGTAGCATGGGAAAAATAGATATGGCCAAACATATTGCTACCATGTATTTAGAGGATTTGAGCGATTTAATTAAAGAAAATATCGATCCTCATTTTGGTTTTAGCCGTTATGCGGAAAGTTTAGGAAGGTCTGCTAATTCATTTGATGAATTATACAATGCATTACAAAAACCATTTACTTATTTAGATGAAATATTATTAGATATTTTCGACAAACGAATTAAGGATGTACAACCTAAATTGGTTTGCTTGTCGGTCCCCTTCCCAGGCAACTTATATACTTCCCTTCGCTGTGCGCAGTGGTTAAAAAAACACTTTCCTGTCATAAAAGTGGCTATGGGCGGAGGTTTTGCGAATACAGAGCTTAGGTCCTTAAGTGATCCACGTGTTTTTGAGTTTTATGATTTTATTACTTTGGATGATGGCGAAGCACCACTTGAAATTTTAATTGATCATATTGATGGCAAAAAAGAAGTACACGAATTAAAGCGTTGTTTTATTTTACTAAACGGAGTAGTAACTTATATCAATAATACAAGTTGTAGTGATTACAAACAAGGCCAGGTGGGCACGCCAGATTATGATGGGTTGTTATTAGATAAATATATTTCAGCTATTGAGGTTATTAATCCAATGCATAGTTTATGGAGTGATGGACGTTGGAATAAACTAACCATGGCACATGGATGCTATTGGGGTAAATGTACATTTTGTGATATCTCTCTAGATTATATTAAAACCTATGAACCCATAGCTGCTTCTTTAATTGTGGATCGAATGCAGGAGTTGGTAGATAAAACGGGAGAGAATGGGTTTCATTTTGTAGACGAAGCAGCTCCACCATCTTTAATGAAAGCAGTTGCCATTGAAATTATCAAAAGAAATTTAGTGGTGAGCTGGTGGGCAAATGTTCGCTTTGAGAAAAGCTTTACAAGAGATTTATGTTTATTGCTTAAAGCTTCAGGTTGTATTGCAGTTAGTGGTGGGTTGGAAGTAGCATCGGATAGATTATTAGAGTTAATTAATAAAGGAATAACGGTTGCTCAAGTAGCAAAAGTGAGTAAGCATTTTTCAGATGCAGGTATTATGGTACATGCGTATTTGATGTATGGCTTCCCAACACAAACGGTGCAAGAAACAATTGACTCCCTTGAAATGGTAAGGCAATTTTTTGAAACGGGTGTTTTGCAATCTGCCTTTTGGCATTTGTTTACCATGACTGCACATAGCCCAGTTGGGTTAGATCCTGAAAAATATAAAGTAAAAAAAGTTAACGATGCAATTGGGACATTTGCAAATAATGATATTGAGCATACCGATGTAACAGGGGCTAATCATGAATTATTTGGATACGGCTTAAAAAAAGCCTTACTTAATTATATGCATGGGGTTTGTTTTGAAATGCCTTTACAAAAATGGTTTGAATTTAAGATCCCTAAAACTTCCATTGCGCCAGATTATATTTTAAATGCATTGCAAGCACCTGAATATGCAACATCAAGTGCTCATAAAGTAATATGGTTAGGAGTTGATCCAAAACATGCAATAGTTCAAAAATCTAAAAAAGGAAGTAAATGGGAAGAGTTGCAAATTTCTTTTCAAACAAATACATCAACGATACATATTAGTCTTGAACCTGCAAAAGGAAGTTGGTTACTTAATTTATTGCCACAAATAAGTGTATTAAAAGGAAATGGAATGACCTTGGCGGCCATAAAGGAAAATTATATTAATGCAGGACTTGAAAGCTTTGAATTATTTTGGGACAATAAACCAATAAGCGGACTATATAAAGTGGGATTGTTAACTGTTTAATTTAAATCATAATGCCAAAAAAAAAATTTCGAATTTTATTTTCTGTATGCATTGTAAGTTTTATTTCTTTGAAATTAAATGGACAATCAACGAGTAAATCCGATACCAGTTATTTTAAACTGCAACTAGATTACTTAAGCAACTATGCTTATAATGGAAGAGTAGATTCAATAAAAAGTCCTTATCAAACCATTACCGCTTCCTACCATTTAGCCAATGGGCTGTATGTTACAGGGGCGGCTAATTATTTATTAGCCAATGGACAAAATAGGTTTGATTATTTTGAATTTGATCTTGGGTATGAGTATCAGTTTGGTGAGAAAATTTCTGGAGAGGTGTATGGTTCAAAATATTTTTACAATAGCAATGCGAATTTGTTAAATGGGAATATTTCAGCAGATATTGGAGCTAGTTTTAATTATGATTTTGGTTTAGTGCAGTTTAATAATACTGCAGATTTGTTCTTTTCAAATGCAACAGATTTTCATTACAATCCCGGTATTGAAAAAAGCATAAAGTTTGGCAATGCTAATAAGTTTGGGGATTGGAGTATTACACCCGGAGTATATGCCAATATTAGTTCTATTAATTATTACGAAAGTGTTGTGAATCGAAAAATGAATGGAGCAAAGGGGGCTAAAGCAAAAAATGCAACGCCTCTATATCCAATTATAACTAATGTAACGAGTGTAAAAAATCCAGGTGTAAAACTTATGGACTATGAATTCACAATGCCTATCACCTATGATGTGAACAATTGGAATTTCACTTTTACACCAACATACGCAATGCCTCAAAGCCCCATTTTTACAAGTTCAACAATTACTACCACGTTGGCCAATGGCACAATTAGTTCAATAAATAATAATTCTACACCTTTTTCAGAAAAAAGTTTGAAAAATATATTTTACTTCCAATTTGGAATTGCCTATAAGTTTTAATTAAACTTTTTTTATCCTTTTGTGTTATAGTATAAAATTGAACACAAAATGGGTAATTTCCTAGTAATTGGAGCATCGTCAGGTATTGGAAAAGCAATCGCAACACAGCTTGCCAGTGAAGGGCATCAAGTATTTGCAACCTTCCATAAAAATTCAATAGAGGCTGATCAAAATATTCATGCACATTTTTTGAATGTATTAGATGAACAAGTAGATTTTTCATTTTTACCTGAAAGCTTAGATGGATTAGTGTATTGCCCAGGCAGTATCAATTTAAAGCCCTTTGCACGCATATCAGTTAGTGATTTTGCTCAGGATTTTAATTTACAAGTGGGTGGTGCAATTAAGTCCATTCAAGCTGCATTACCTGCATTAAAAAATGCTGGAAAAAGTTCAATTATATTATTCTCTACAGTAGCCGTTCAATTAGGTTTGAATTTTCATACACAAGTAGCAGCATCAAAAGGTGCTATCGAGGGATTGACGAAGGCTTTGTCTGCTGAATTAGCTCCAACAATTCGTGTAAATTGCATTGCGCCATCATTAACTGATACGCCTTTGGCAGCTGCTTTATTAAATACTGAACAAAAAGTGGAAGCGAATGCTTTAAGACATCCATTAAAAAGAGTAGGTCATGCAAATGATATCGCATCCATGGCATGTTTTTTATTGAGCGAAAAGGCCAGTTGGATTACAGGACAAATTATGCATGTAGATGGTGGCATGAGTTCAATTAAGCAATAGCTTTGTAATTGAATGAATACTCCACTTGAAATAATTCAAATTAATGAATCTAAAGCACAAATTTTAAGTGATTTAGCAAAGAAAATTTATATTCCTCATTACCCTTATTTGTGGGAGGAGGGAGGCGTGGATTGGTATATTAATGAATATGCCTATCCTGTAGCAAAGATAGAAGCCGAGTTAAAGGATCGAAATAATGTACATTTTATAGCGTATTTAAATAAGGAGGCTATTGGTTATTTAAAAATCAATATCAATACTGCGACAAAATCATTTGATCCAAATTGTACACTTGAGTTAGAACGCATTTATATTGACATTCAATGCATTCAGAAAGGAGTGGGGAGTCAGATGATGAATTTTGTGAAACAGCTTGCAGTAAAGTATAATAAAAAAGAGATTGTACTTAAAGCAATGGATAGTGCAGAGAAAGCTTTACAATTTTATAAGAAAAATGGGTTTGAAATAACGGGCAGTTTTAAGTTGCCTGAATCAGTTTTTACCTTAATAAAACCTGAATTTAGGGGTATGTATATTTTGAGTTTCAAATTATAGCATTGCTGTAAAGCGCTTAGTGATATTTATAAGGCTTTATTATAAATAGTAACTCAAACAATTTAACATTGGTTAACTTTGCGATTCAAAAATCATTAATGGTCAAATATTTAGCAATTTTATTTTTATTATTTTTTAGTGTAAGTATTTACGCGCAATCTACACCTGTCTTAAAAGGGAATGGTCAAATTGTAGGAATCGTACTGGGCAACGATACCCAATCTCCTATCGAATATGCTACGGTTATTTTATACCGCAATGGAACAAAAAATGCAATTGGCGGTGCTACTGCCAATGACAAAGGGATATTCAAGATTACAGACTTGCCAAATGGCATTTATAAAATAGATATTGAGTTTGTGGGATATAAAACATTGTCAATTGATAAAATCGAAATAGACAATGCACATTTGATTATAAATGTCAATACTATTAATTTGGTTAAATCTAAGAGCACTTTGACCGAAGTAACCGTTAAGAGCTCCGCTAAAACCATTGATAATAAAATTGATAAAATGGTTTTTAATGCCGAAAAAGATATTAGCGCACAAAATGGAGTGGCTACCGATTTATTGAAAAAAATACCTATGGTTTCAGTGGACATTGACGGTAATGTTCAATTGGCTGGCACTTCAAGTATTCGTTTTTTAATTAACGGCAAACCCAGTGTTGCTTATGGTTCTAATATTAATGAAGTGTTACAATCTATTCCTGCAAGTGAAATTAAAACAGTTGAGGTGATCACCAATCCTGGGGCAAAATATGATGCAGATGGTTTAGGAGGTATTATAAATATCGTTTTAAAACAAAATAAAACAAAGGGATATAATGGGAATATTAGTACAAGTGTGGGTACTAGAATTGAAAATGGTTCAATTAATTTAGCAGCGAGAAATAATAATTTTGGAGCAAGTTTGTTTATTGCTACTAATGCTCGACTTTTAGCTGCTACACCAATGACCATGGCAAGGACTACGGTTGATTCTTTGAATAAGTCCTATAATTACTTGCAACAGGAGGGGAGTAGTGATGTTAAAAGGCAAGGAATGCATTCTGGATTGAATTTAGATTGGACCTATTTAAAAAAGAATAGTTTTAATGCATCATTTGGTTTAAATGGTTTTGGAACAGATGCTACAGGGTATAATAATCAAATTTTAACGAGTCAACCCTTTGGTGGTGCAATAGTTCCCAATGCTTTATTACATAATGTAACCAACAACTCTTTTTCAGAAAATTCAAATTACAATTTTGGTGCTAATTATAAGCGCACATTTGACAAGGAAGGACGAGAATTTGAGTTAGCTTATTCTGCAAGTAATATTGGTAATGCAAAGTTTAATATCAATTCAGGGGCAATGCAATATGATGCGGTCACTCAAAAATTAATTTATGGAAGCACTAATTTAAATGCTACTAAAGAAACAGAATCAGAGTTTAAATTTGATTATTCAGAACCTATTTCGGATAATGTTAAATTGAATTTGGGTAGTAAAATTACTAACCTTGGTATCGCAAGTGCTACGAATGTTTTTTTACAAACTAGTTCACAGTCATTAAAACAAAATAATAGTTTGTCTAATACTTTGGATTATAAGCAACATGTTGTTGCAGTCTATTCTGAACTTGAATTTCCTATTAAGGACTGGGTGGAAGTTAAACTAGGTGGGCGTTTTGAACAAACGAATGTAAATGCTTTATTTTCAAAAGCAACTCAATTGGTAAATCCAAGCTATAATAATTTTGTGCCTTCCATTTTCTTTAAAAGAAAATTAGGGGAAGACAATAGCATTAAATTAAGTTATTCAAGAAGAATTAATCGACCTGGTGCCGAAGAATTAAATCCATATATCAATACCACCGATCCTAAAAACATGACACAGGGCAATCCTTATTTATTGCCAGAGTTAGGAGAGCGTATTGAGCTTACTTATAGTCAAGAAATTAAAGAATTAGGTTCTTTGATGTTGACTGTTTTCCAAAGAAATTCGGATCAGGACATACAGCCCTATGTAATGTATTATCCAAGTTTACAAGTAGGGGATAGTTTGTATTATAATGTGAATTTGAGTAAAAGCCAAAATATTGGTTTAGAGAAAAATACGGGGGTAAATGTATTTAGTGATTTTAAAATTTCAAATGCATTAAGCATTCGCTCAAATTTTTCCTACTATTATCGTATAATTTATAATACAATAGATCATTTTTATAATCCAACTAGTCAAAACTATCGAGCAAACATTAATTTGACTTATGAGTTTTCTAAAACATTGGTAACAGAATGGTTCGGAAATTATAATTCTGCTCGAAATGAAGTACAAGGAAAATATCCAGCGAATCTTTCCTATAGTTTTGCTTTAAGAAAAAAGTTTTGGAATGGTAAAGGAAGCCTAGGCTTATTGGCCAATAATCCTTTTGCAGAATTTATTGAGCAGCAAACCTTTATTACTGGTCCAAATTTTAATTCAAATAACATTCGCTATGTTCCTTCAAGATCCTTTGGAATTAGTTTTAACTGGCGTTTTGGAAAATTAGAATTTAAAAAAGAAAGAAAAGAAGAGGGTGGAATGGAGGAGTCGGCCAATTAAGTTCCAATTGGTTAATAAATGAATTAAATTATTTACTTTTAACTTATAAACACATCATTATGGGATTCGCAATTAATAAAAAAGTAGCTGATAAAAAAGCAGCTTCCACCACAAAAACCTCTCCACAAGCAGGAGGTAGTTCAAAGTTTATTGCCAAAGCAAACACCAAGTCAAGCGGTGGGGCTAATAAAAAACCAATTAAAACAGGCGGGTCAAGAGGAAGTTGATTATTGAACAATTTTATATTTATAACCATATCTCAAAAGGATATGGTTTTTTTATGCCTACGCATAATATATATACATTATTATTTATGTGTAATATATTGCAAATATTAATTTTATATAATTTTTAGTTTATATTCTCTTTTTATTGTTATAGAAATGTTAACGTAATGAGAATTTTTGTTAAATTGTCGTGCAATTCGATTTTTTTTAATCTAAATTCTGAGTATGAAAAAACTCTTTTACACACTCGTTGTGTTAATTTTTTCTACCCTTGTGACGTTTGGTCAAGGTAGAACTGTTAAAGGGAAGGTTACAGATGTTAACGCGAAACCCTTAGAAGGCGTAACCGTAAGAATGCAAGGAAAAGCTGCTAAAGCTGTTCTTTCGGATTCAAAAGGTGAGTTTTCGGTTCAAGCTTCTAATGGTGATGTACTTTTATTATCTTATGTTGGGATGGAATCTCAAAGAGTAAAAGTGGGTGCAGCACAAGTTATTAATGTTGTTTTAGCTGAGCAAGTAAACCAAATGGATGAAGTGGTTGTAACTGCCGGTGGTGTTAAAACAAAACGTAAAGAAATTGGTACTGCTGGTACAGTAATTAAAAGCGATGCTTTGATTGCAGGAAAAGCTACTAGTATCTCTGCTGACTTACAAGGTAAGGTTGCAGGTTTACAAATTAGTAATACGGGTGGTGGAATTAACCCTAACTATCGTTTAATCTTAAGAGGTCAACGTTCATTAACTGGTAATAACGAAGCCCTTGTAGTATTAGATAACGTAATTGTTCCAACAGCTGTTTTGGGTAACTTAAACCCAGAAGACGTTGAGGATGTTGTTGTCTTAAATGGTGCTGGTGCTGCTGCCTTGTATGGTTCTCAAGCGTCTAATGGTGCCTTGATTATCACTACTAAAAAAGGTAAAAACGGATTTACTCAAGTGGGTGTTTCTCAAACAACTTCATTTGAAAGCGTAGCTTTCTTCCCTAAAATTCAAACTAAGTTTGGTGCGGGTGGATCTGGCTATGGTGTAGATCAGTTTGGACAAGGCAATTTTTCTTATTTAGAAAACCAATCTTATGGACCTGCTTTTGATGGTTCAAAAAGAGCTTTAGGACCTGCATTAGCGGATGGTTCTCAAGATTCAACTTTTTATAAGTATTATCCTGGTCACAATGATTTCTGGAAAACGGGTATGATCCAACAAACAGATTTCAATGTATCTAGTGGTGATGCAAATTCTTCTCAATATTTTTCTGGCCAATATATTTCACAAAGTGGAACAACTCCTGGTGACAATTACAACCGTGCGAATGTGAGATTGAATGGTACAAGAAGATATACAAAGAATTTGTTTATGACTTATTCTACTTCTTACACTCAAAACAGATATGATATCACAACTCAAACTGCTAACATGTATGATCAAATGTTGAACATGCCAAGCAACGTTGATATCACAAGATATTGGGATTGGAAAAATAATAAGTTTGCAAATCCAAATGGTTATTACAACCCTTGGTATCAAAACCCTTATTTTACAGCAGCAAACAACAGATCTACTGTAAGAAATGATTATTTAACTGCAAATATTGAGTTTAAATATACTCCTGTTCAAAATTTAGATATCGTTGCGCGTCAAGGTATTTCTACAAGAAACTTGTCTAACAAAGATCGGACTGGTGCTTTCCAATACACAGATTTTGCAAAGCATACTGATGGTAGTTCTAAATCTGATATCACAGGTACTGTTGCAGATGGGATGGGCTATACAACCGAATTATTAACTGACTTCTTTGCTCAATACAATAAAACAATTAAGCAAGATTATACAGTGAAAGTAATTGCAGGTGGACAATGGCAACAAGACCAATCTAAGTATGTTAACGTGAGTGCAAGTGGATTAGTAATCCCTGACTTATTTAACGTAAGTAATGGTGTTGGTACTCCAGGTGCTAGTGAAGCAAATTATTTAGCACGCAAAATGGGTGCTTATGGTGATGCACGTTTTGGATATAAAAACTATTTATTCTTGCACATGACTGGTCGTAATGACTGGGTTTCAACTTTAGCTCCAGAAAATAGATCTTTCTTTTATCCATCAGCTGACGTTTCTTTCATTGCATCAGATGCGATTAAAGCAATTAAAAATAGCAACACAATTAGCTATTTAAAATTAAGAGGTGGATGGTCTAAAGTAGGTCAAGTAAACTTAGGTGGTGAATTTGGTGCTTACCAATTATTACCTACTGTATCTTCAGCAAATGGTTTCCCTTTTGGAAGTCAAGCGGGTTATACTATTGGAAACACATTAGTTTCGTCTAGTTTAAAGCCAGAGATTACACAAGGTTATGAGACTGGTTTTGATTTGAATTTATTACATGATCGTGTAACATCAAGTGTTACTTTTTATCATACAAATACCAACAATCAAACAGTAAGTACTGGTGTTTCTAACTCAACTGGTTTCTCAAGTTTAACAACAAATACTGGTGAAACAATGAGTGAAGGTATTGAGTCTACTGTACATATTACTCCAATTAAAACTAAGGATTGGACAGTAACTATTGGTGGTAACTATACTTACTTAAATAACAAAGTATTATCAATCAGTAATGACTTACCAAAATTAGCTTTGGCAACTTATGGTAGTGGTGCTGGTTCATATGCTGTTGCTGGCGCTGTTTTCCCAGTTATTATGGGTTACGATTACAAGCGTGATAATTCAGGACATGTTATTGTGGATGCAAACACAGGTTTGCCAACTAAGTCTGATACTATTTCAGTTTTAGGTAATGCAGTTGCAAAGCATAAATTAGGTTTAGATGGTACTATTAAGTACAAACAATTCTCATTATCATTTGTATTTGAATACCGTGGCGGATACCAAATCTTTAACAGCATTGGTTCTGAAATGGACTGGTCTGGTACAGGTTGGAGAACTGCTATTTATGATCGTCAACGTTTTGTATTCCCTAATTCAGTAATTGCTGATCCAGCTAATCCTGGTAAATATGTTAAGAATACAAATATTGAAATCGGAAATGGTAATGGTAACAACGGTTTCTGGACAGATGGTATCAACAGAGATGTAACTTCAAACTACGTAACATCTGCTGATTTCTGGAAATTAAGAGAATTATCATTGTCTTATAATGTTCCTGCTTCTTATTTAGCAAAAACTAAATTTATCAAAGGATGCACAGTGAGCGTTCAAGGACGTAACTTATTTGTATGGTTAGCTAAAGACAACTATTATACCGATCCTGAATATAGCAGTGCTGGTAATTCTAGTAATGGTATTGGTTTGACAGGTTATCAAACGCCGCCATCAAGATATTATGGTGCAACCGTTTCATTTAAATTTTAAATGACAAATAACCATCAAATTAACTTTTAGCATTAAATACTAAAGTGAAATGAACAAAAAGATAAATTCTATGAAAAAAATAACAGCAATAATACTATCAGGTGTGATGCTCTTTGCTTCATCCTGTACAAAGCAGTTGGATATTAATAATAATCCAAACGCTGCTACCTCTGCTACGCCAGAGTTAATATTGCCTCAAGCTTTAAACTATACAGCCGGAGTATTGAATTCTTTCAATACTTATGGTGCTCAAGTTGGCGGTTATGCAGCTAACGCGGGTGGATATGGTGGCTTTGGTACGGCATTTACTTACAATTTTGCTTCGGGAGATTACGGTGGATTGTTCACTAGTTCTTATGACTTATTAGAGGACTACCAATCAATCATCAATCAGTCTCAAGGCAATCCAGTGTACAACAATTTCAATGCAATTGGAAAAATCATGAAAGCGTTGCATTTTCAATTGTTAGTAGACACTTACAATGATGTTCCTTATTCTCAAGCATTAAAAGGTGCTGCTAGCTTAAGCCCTAAATATGATGCTGCTGCAGATATTTATAAAGACTTAGCAGTTCAATTAGATTCTGCGATTGCTTTAATTAATGCAGGTGCTAGTGTTGTTGGAGTTAAAACACCAAGTGCAACACAGGACGGATTATTTGGAGGTGACTTAACAAAATGGAAAAAGTTTGCTAATACTTTGAAATTAAGAATCATTGTAAGAGCAAATGGAAAAGCAACATTTGCAAATACTACATTTAGCGCTGATGGTTTCTTAACTACAGATGCAATGATTAATCCAGGTTATACAAGAGACAACGGTAAGCAAAATCCTCAATGGAATACATGGGGCTGGAGTTATACTGGTGCAGCTGGTAACAAAGCTTGGATGCCAACTACTTATGCTTTAACTTTTTACAATGGTGTAAAAATTAATGACAATGGTAGAGGTAAAGCAACTTATTATTTATTCCCTTCTACACCTACTAACCAGTTAGGACAAGAAACAAATGCAACTGTTACAATTGCTTCAAGTCCTGAGGGAAGTTTCTGGTATGCTAGTACTAATAGAACTGGTACTGCAGCTGGAAGTTCTCAAGGTGTTTTAAAAGGACCAAATGCAGGTTTACCAGTAATCACAGCAGCTGAAAGTTATTTCTTACAAGCAGAAGCTGCTTTGAAAGGAATTATTACAGCAAGTGATGCAACTTTATTTAATAATGGTATCGTTGCTTCGTACAAATATTTATATGCTTTGCCTGATGGATCATATGGTGCAACCTTATCCAATCCAACAGCAGATGCTGCTACTTATTTAACTGCTAACGCAACTTCTCCTTTAGTTAATTATGCTTTGAATACCACTACTGCATCAAAATTAGAAGCAATCATTACTCAAAAATGGGTTGCTTTAAACTTTGTTAATAGTGATCAATCATGGAATGATTACAGAAGAACAGGTTATCCAAAAATAATAAGCACAGCTGGTGCAACTGGAGCACAAACATTTGCTTCAAAATATTCTGAAAGTACAAGACCGGACAAATTGCCTACAAGAGTTTTATATCCACCTAGTGAGGGATCATATAATTCTGCAAATGTTCCTAAAGGCATTTCTCCTTTTACTTCTCTAATATTTTGGGCTCAATAATTTTTAAAATATTTAGAAAATGAAAAATATGAAAATAAAAATTTTAGCTGTAAGTGCTTCAGTTATCATGTTCGCTTCTTGTTTAAAAGAGGCTACCATGAATACCGATCCTTCACAAGCTACCAACGTAATTGAATTAAACAATTCTGGTGACAATATCGCTCCATCTGGTATCGCAGGATACTATGAAGATTTGGGTGTTCTTGCTGCTGGTGATACTGCAAAGTTCAATATCAACGTTCATTATACTGGACCAGGTACTGCACCTGCTGATATCGTTGTAACATTGGCTACAGATGCTACATCTTTAGCTACCTACAATACTGCAAATGGTACTTCATTTGAAGTTCCTCCAGCAACAGTTGCTAGTTTTCCAAAATCAGTAACAATTAAAAAAGGTACTAGCCAAACTACAGTAATTGCTGTAGTTAAGTTGAGCACTGATTTTGATTTTAATAAAGCATATGCTTTACCTATTAAAATTACTACTGTGAGCAGTGGCTTAATTAGCGGTAACTATGCAGCATCAGTATACTCTTTTGGTGTTAGAAATAAATACGATGGTGTATATAAATTAAGTGGATACCATACACGTGTTCCTTACAATTTTCCATACAGTAATATTACAATGGAAATGAGAACGGTAGGGGCAACTGCAGTGGGTTTCTACTGGCCTGATGCTGGTAGTTTTGGTCACCCAATTGGTGTTGGAGTGGGAAGCGTATCTTGGTACGGTTCAGCAATTGCACCAGTGGTAGTGTTTGATCCTGCTACCAATGTAGTAACCAATGTTTTCAACCAAGGTGGAGCAACTCCGATTGATATTTATAAAGGGGCTGGTTCTGGTCAAGGTAGACAAGCTGCTGATAAAACAATGTATATCTATTGGAGATACAATGCGAATGATGCAAGAGGTTTCTTAGATACATTAAAATATGTAGGATCAAGATAATCTTAAGCTAAATTTTAGCTAAAAAGGCTGTCATGAAAATGACAGCCTTTTTTTATGCGCTCAATTTTGTATTTTTATAGTAAATATAAAAGCATATGAAACAAGCTTTACAAATTGTGATCGCAATTTTATTTTTTGCGACATCTTCATTTGCACAAACTACCAAATGGATTAAAGATAGAGTTTCTGTAAACTTGGTTCAAAATGCTGAACACATAAAAGTGGGCGGAAAGAAAGTAAAGAATGGAGAGTCTTTCATTGTTGATTTAAATAATGCAGAATTGGCTAGAGGTAATTATAAGAATGGAGTTAAGGATAGCATCTGGAATTATTTTGGAAAAACAGGAGACTTAATACAGGTATATGATTACACGCATAAGAAATTAATTTATAATCTTGTTGATCGTAAAACAATTGTAACCGAGGCATATTTAGTGGATACAACAAATATTTCCAATGCTAAAGTAGTTGCTCCTGTAAAGTTAGGAGGGGTTAATTATGGATTTAATTTATTGTACAATGAACGTAATTTACCCACTGCGGTAAAACAACAAACAGATAAAGTTTTAATGGAGTATGTGTTTTTTCTTTCAGAAACAGGTAAGGTAGAAAAATTAAGTTTGAATTATACTTCTACTTTTTATAATTCCGAAAATCCTCAATCTATTGATTCTGATATCCCAGATGCCTATGATTTTTTGCCCGCCACTATAAACGGCAAGCCTGTAAAAAGTAAATTTATCTATCAAATCATATTGGAAGTGAGTCAAGCTAGGGATAAGGCTTTATATGCCATTCCAACACAAGGCAATCATTAATAAAAAAAGCCCATTGTAGAAACAACGGGCGTTTACGATTGCTTGCTATAGGTTAAAATCAAACCCACACTATAACAACACAAAATTACCACAGAAGGTTTAACCGTAAAATAATTTTGTGTTAATTAGTTACAAAAAATGCCAAAAAAATGATGGATGGTATGCGTAATAGTTACGCAATCGATTGTGTAAACTTATTTCTTTATTAAACGATAAGCAATAAGCCCCGCTTCTAAACAATCCATTGCTTTATGAATCTCCTCTTCATTTAAAACATAGGCCAATCTGACCTCGTCTTTGCCTAGCCCAGGTGTGGTGTAAAATCCACTTGCTGGGGCCAACATAATGGTTGTGTTGTCTTTTCTAAAATCAGTTAATAGCCATCTGCAAAAATCATCGGTATCAGCAACGGGTAATTTTGCCATGGCATAAAATGCGCCTTGAGGACTTTGGCAATCTACACCGTCCATTTTAGAAAGCCTATCAATTAAAGTATCTCTTCTATTTTTATAGGCAGCTCTTGTTGCGTCAAAGTAATCTGACGGCAAACTTAATGCAGCTTCTGCTGCAATTTGTTCAAGTGTTGGAGGACTTAATCTTGCTTGTGCAAATTTCATTACGGCTTCAATTACTTCTTTGTTTTTTGTAACCAATGCGCCTATACGTGCACCACATGCAGAATACTTTTTTGAAAATGTATCAATCATAATGACACGATCTTCGACACCTTCCAATGTTAACGTGCTTTTTACTTTTTCTTCGTAACTAAACTCGGTATATGCTTCATCTGAAAATAAATACAAATTCTTTTCCTTAATTAAATCTCTGATTTGCAAAAGTTCAGTTTCGCTATACACATACCCAGTTGGATTATTGGGGTTGCAAATAAAAATACCTTTTGTCTTAAGGGTAATTTTTGATTTGAATGATTCGATTGAAGGCAGCGCAAAGCCTGATTCAAAAGTAGAAGTGATTGGTATAATTTTAATACCAGCTGCCATGGCAAATCCAATATAGTTGGCATAGAAAGGTTCAGGTACAATAATTTCATCACCCGCATCTAAGCAAGCCATGAATGCAAATAAGATCCCTTCACTTCCCCCAATGGTGATCAAAATATCAGCAAAATCAACATTGATATTTTTTGATTGATAATAAGCAGCTAATTTTTTTCTAAAACTTAGTATGCCCGCACTGTCGGTGTATTCCAATACTTTTAAATGGGCATTGTTTACTGCTTCCATCATGATAGCAGGTGTTTCAATATCGGGTTGTCCAATATTTAAATGATAAACTTTAACACCTTCTTTTTTTGCAGCATCTGCAAAAGATGCCAGTTTCCTAATGGGAGAGGAAGGCATATTTTTTCCACGTTCACTAATTGTTATCATTCGAGCAAAGATAGGCGCGTAGGCTTAAATATTAACTGAAGTGAGTTAATATGCAATTTGATTTTGATATTATTTTATTACTTCTCCTTCAATAATTAATTCCGTAACGTCTTTTTCACCAGCATATTTCACAGTCACTCTTTTTTTGAATTGTCCTTCGCTAGGTGCAGTATAAGTTACCTTTATTGTTCCTTTTTGACCTTTTAAAACTGGGTTTTGATTATAATCGGGTTGTGTACAACCACACTCTGCATTTGCAAATTCAATCACGGCAGGCTTGGCACCCATATTGGTAAAACTAAAAACCACTGACTTATGAACCCCTTTTTTAATTTTCCCAAAATTGTGGCTTATGGCATCAAATTTTATGGTGCTTTGAGCATAGCTGCCAATAGTCATTAAAAGGGCAAATGCAAGGAGCTTTAGTTTCATATGATTGGTTTAAAATTTATGGTGTTTCAACATTATTTTGAGTGTTTTTGACATCAAAAAAGGCTGTTTTGCTATGCTAAATTATTGAAAAATTAGTAAAAAAGGGTTTTTATCTATTTATTGATTTTTATTGCATTTTGACCCCTACTTTTGTGAAATGGAATCTAAGGGCGAAGTTTTAACTAACCAAGAAGTGCTCTCTTTTGAAGCGTTTAGAGATTCGGTCATTGCCGATTATCGAGTTGCTTTAACAAGTAGAGAGGTAAGCTTATTGGGGCGAAGAGAAGTGTTGACTGGAAAAGCTAAATTTGGCATATTTGGAGATGGTAAGGAAGTAGCGCAGGTGGCTTTGGCAAAATTTTTTAAAAAGGGCGATTTTAGAAGTGGCTATTACCGTGATCAAACTTTTATGTTTGCATTAGGCGTTGCCAATACCGAACATTATTTTTCTCAATTATACGCCGACGTTCATAACGATCCTTATAGTGGTGGTAAAAATATGAACGCACATTTTGCGACTCCATTTGTGAATGAAAAAGGCGAGTGGAATGATTTAGTAAACAGGTATAATATTTCTGCAGATATTGCACCCACTGCTGGTCAAATGGGGAGAGGATTAGGGATGGCTTTTGCATCAAATTGTTTTAGATCTTCAAAACATAAAGATCAACTTGCTCATTTAAGTGATAACGGAAATGAAGTATGTTTTTGTACCATTGGGGATGCGAGTACTTCTGAAGGACATTTTTGGGAAACTGTAAATGCAGCAGGTGTTATTCAAGCGCCTTTAGCCATTGTTGTTTTTGATGATGGATATGGTATTTCAGTACCTACTAAATTACAAACAACCAAGGGGTCCATTTCAGAGGCATTGCGTGGATTTGAAAAAAAAGAAGGCACCAACGGAATTAAAATTTTTACAGTAAAAGGTTGGGATTATGCTTCCTTATGTGAAACCTTTGAGGAAGGCATTGCATTTACAAGAGCTACGCATATACCTGTTGTTTTTCACGTGCAAGAATTAACTCAACCACAAGGACACTCAACTAGTGGAAGCCACGAAAGATATAAGCCTGCTGAAAGACTAGACTGGGAGAGAGATTGGGATTGCAATAAAAAAATGCGCGAATGGTTAGTTGCGAACGAATTAACAACCGAAGAAGCTTTACAAAATTTAGAGTCGGAAATTAAAAAAGAAGTTAGAGAAGCAAAAGAAATTGCTTGGTCAAAATATATTACTCCAATCAAAGAAAAAATAAAGGAGGGGGTAGCAATTGCGGTTCAAGGATTAGAAAGAGAAGTGTTTACTCAAACCAACCAATTGCTACATGAATTATTAAGCACTAAAGAGCCTTTAAAAAGAAATATTTTTAGAAGTTTAAATTCATTGATTGAGCAAATGCCAGCGCATCCTAATACGCAGGCAATAAAAAATTTCTTGTCAGATTATCATAAGGAACAACAACCTTATTATAGTAAACATTTATACAATCAAACGCAAAAAAGTACCTTAAATGTTTCGGTGGTTGATCCTGTTTTTAATGAGGAGTCTAAAATTATCAATGGATATGAAGTACTTAATCATTACTTTGATCAATTGATTGAAACAAATCCATTAGTATATGCATTTGGCGAAGACTTAGGAAATATTGGTGATGTGAATCAGGGCTTTGCCGGCTTACAAGCAAAGCATGGGGTGGATAGAATTTTTGACACGGGCATTAGAGAACAATCCATAATGGGTCAGGCGCATGGAATGGCTATGCGTGGATTAAGACCCATTGCAGAAATTCAATATTTAGATTACTTATTATACGGCTTACAAACATTAAGCGATGATGTTTCAACCATCCATTATCGTAGCAATGGCATGCAAAGTAGTCCTGTAATCATTCGTACAAGAGGACATAGATTAGAAGGTATATTCCATAGTGGTTCGCCTATGGGAATGATTATTAATTCTTTAAGAGGCATGTACGTTTGTGTGCCTAGAAATATGGTACAAGCAGTAGGAATGTACAATACTTTGCTAAAAGGGAACGACCCTGCTTTATTAATTGAATGTTTAAATGGTTATCGTTTAAAAGAAACCATGCCTAATAATATCACTGAGTTTACAGTTGCATTAGGTAAGCCAGAAGTTATTAGAGAGGGAGCTGATATTACGATTGTGTCTTATGGTTCTACTTTAAGAATTATTCAAGATGCTGCTGAACGCTTAAACACCATGGGTATTGATTGTGAAATTATTGATGTACAAACATTACTTCCTTTTGATATCAATCATATGATTGTTGCTTCCTTGAAAAAAACAAATAGAATTGTATTTGTGGACGAGGATGTGCCAGGGGGCGCAAGTGCATACATGTATCAGCAGGTGATTGAATTGCAAGGTGGATACAGGTGGTTAGATGTTGCAGCAAGAACTATTAGTGCAAAGAATCATCGTCCTGCATATGCGAGCGATGGTGATTATTTCTCAAAGCCAAATACCGAAGATATTATTCAAGTGGTGAGCGAAATGCTGACAGAATAGGTTTTTAATGAGCCGCGGGAAGCGTTGATAAATTGTACCCTTCTAATTTTTGCGTTTGTTCTAATGACCCCAATCTTACTTTCACTTGAACTTTAGTTTGTTTTTCAATAGCACGTTCCGTGTTACAAAAAAATCCAGTTTTAGTAGTGTAGTAGTTTGCGGGAATCTTAGCTTCCTGTGTAATAGCGTACATGTTAAACACAGGCCTAGTGGTGTCTTTTATGATAGGCGAAAGAGAACCCGTGAGGAATATGCAAACTAATAACTTCATTGATAATAGTTATATGAAACTAGTGGAAGAATTTCGAAAAATTTATAATTTTTTGAATAAATCATAAGAGGGATTTATTGCACTTTTTTATATTTAAAAATAAAAAGTGCAATAAACCTACCCCATGTTGTGGAAGACTTTATTAAC
>CAIQQR010000067.1 GCA_903874055.1 uncultured Bacteroidota bacterium
AACAATGGAAGGGTGCCTTTTAAATATATGCTTGATGAAGTATTTTCGTAATTAGCGTAATTTTTATCGAGGGTGTTAGCCCCAATATTGATATCTATAAAGCTGCCTAGAATATTTCTTGAAATATAATTCACTCCAATACCTGCTTTATCTTTTCTATTGGCATCAAAATTGTGAAAAATAGTAAATGCGTTACCCATGTCGTTTATATTTTCAACCGTTGCACTTGCGTCGTAAGCATCAATATTTTTGAATTGCAAACTTGCTCCAAAAGGGAATACATCTTTCGTGACAATATACAAGTCAACACTATTGCTATCATTTAGTAAGGGGAAGGCAATAATCCTTGCGTCTTGAATAAAGGGGAGGTCTCTAAGCCATTTTTCATTGTAAGCAATTACCAGAGGATTCATATACTCATTCTCATGAAAAAATAAGTTCTTTCGGATGGTATTCTCCTTAGTGAAATTGTGCAGACTATTGGCAAATTTGGTTAAAGCATTTTGTTTGTAAATGGTATCCGAGAATCCAAATGTTCCAAAATGTTTGTGCTCAATATAAATACTATTGATTCTTTTGCCTTCCTGGCTTGCAATAGATTTAATTGACTTATTAATGGTAATACTTGTGGAATCAATCAGTGGGTTAGGCTTGCCTTTAAAAAGCCTAATAAAACTAATAAATAAGTTACTGTCTTTTGAATTGGCAATATTTGTCTCGTACTTTTTTGTCTGAGAAAAAGCACTTGCTGAAAAGGTAAGTAGGACTAAGAAAAAAAGTGCTTTCTTGAACATGTTTTGTATCAAATACTTAAGTACTCAAATTTACTAAATATGTATTAGAATTAATGTATTAAGATGTTAAAACAAATAGGCGCCCATTGAGCGCCTATTTGTTTTAGTAAGTAAATAAAAAAACTACAAAACTTTTGTTGCTCTTTTATTTAATGATTCAATAGGTATGTTTAAGTACTTTCCAATTGGTTTGCTATCTCGGTAACTAATAATTCTCACGGATAATACATCACTAGGAATTACAAATGGGCTTGTGTATTTATCGCTAAAATTATCAGGCATTTGATCGTCAATGGTGTAATAAAAGTCAAGCCCTTCCATTTCACCTTCCATTATTAAAATTAGTTCTCCTTTTGTATTTAATTGGGTTGTAACAATTGGATCGTAAATGCTTTTTGCATAGCCAACAACTGCTGCATCCAGTTTCTCAAAATGCGCTTCCGCTTTTTTAACAAATTTGTTCCAATCTTTTTTATTGGCAGGGGACCAACTAGTTTCAGCGACTGCCATACTTCTCGGCCAATTCATATATTGAACTTTTCGAATAGTCTGTAATTGTTCAGTCCACTGATTTGCTTGGTTGCCTAAAATTAAATTTGAATCAATTCCAGCTGGGACTGGATCAAAGCTATAAGTTGTCTTCATTCTTAGACCACGATAAACTTTTCCTTCGGCTGTTAACTCTCCTTGATAATAGTCAATGTAATTGTAATCATTTGGAGACATCACTACTTTATGTCCTTGCTTTGCCGCTTCAATACCTCCTTTAATACCTTGCCAGCTCATAACAGCGGCATCGCCGGTTAATCCACCTTGTAAAATTTCATCCCATCCCATCATCTTTTTACCTTTTGAATTAATTATTTTTTGCATTCTTTTTACAAAATAGCTTTGCACTTCCATTTGATCCTTTAAACCTTCTTTTTTCATTAAAGCTTGTACATTCGGAGATTTTTCCCAATTGTTTTTTGCATTTTCATCTCCACCCATATGAATGTATTCAAAAGGGAATAATGGTGCTATCTCTGTAAATACTTTATCTAAATATTCATATACTTTTTCATTTGAAGGATCTAGTGAATTATCTATCATCGCAGTTGGATGCCCATTTAATCCTGCCCAGTCCATAAATTCGTCTCCAGCATTTACTTGGTATGGATAATTGGGGGTAGTACTTAACTCGGGATAAGCAGTATTCATGGCCATACTATGACCTGGCACATCAACTTCAGGGATGACTTCAATAAATTTAGATTTTGCATATGCTACCACTTCTTTAATATCTTCTTGAGTGTAAAATCCTCCGTATGTTTTTGGTTCGTTTAATGCTGGGGTAGTTATATTCATCCACTTGCCTTTTCTCTCGGCTCTCCAAGCACCAACACTCGTTAATTTAGGTAGTGATTTAATTTCAATTCTCCATCCTTGGTCGTCAGTTAAATGCCAATGAAAACGATTGAACTTATATCTTGCCATATCATCAATAAAAATTTTCACATCCCCCTTGCTAAAAAAATGTCTACTCACATCAAGCATCATTCCTCTCCATCCAAAACGAGGCTTATCGATTATAGAAACATAAGGTATTTGCCAGTTGATATTTGATTGAGTTGTTTTAGCATAAATTGCTGCTGGTAAAATTTGTTGAAGGGTTTGCCAACCATAAAATAAGCCTGCATTGGTATTTGCGCTAATGGTAACACCAGCTGCATTTACGTTTAAAGTATACCCCTCATTCCCTAAAACTTCATCTTTTATAATGTCTAATGTAATGCTTGCATTATTCTTACTAAAATATATTGTTTTGCCTGTAGCTGTTTTAAGCTGAATGGCAATTTGATCAGTAACTTGATTTGCACTTGTCGGTGCATTAATGGCAATTGATTTAGGCAATTGAAAATTGCCATTACCTTTTGCGACATGAAATGGTTCGGGAATAATGTTCACATTTTGTGCTTTTAATTGGGCTACACAAACCAGCGCAATAGTAAGCGCTAAAAACTTGTTAAGTTTCATAGACAATCGTTTTAGTTTAAAAGCTTAATTGTTCAATAAGCATTCTAAAGATACTAAAAATAAAAAAGCCGCCCCGAAAATTCGGAGCGGCCTAGGGGATATTTTGAACTAATTTATATACTAGTATCTGTACATGTCAGACTTAAATGGTCCTGCTTGAGGAATACCTAAATAAGCTGCTTGTTCAGGAGTTAATTCGTCTAACTCAGCACCAACTTTTGCAAGGTGTAAACGTGCAACCTTCTCATCTAAATGCTTAGGCAATACATACACTTTGTTTTCGTAATTCTTATGGTTGTTCCATAATTCAATTTGAGCTAAAGTTTGGTTAGAGAATGAGTTACTCATCACAAATGATGGGTGACCTGTTGCACAACCTAAGTTTACTAAACGACCTTCCGCTAATACAATTACATCTTTACCATCAATATTGTATAAATCAACCTGAGGCTTAATAGTATCTTTTGTATGACCGTAATTTTTATTTAACCAAGCCATATCAATTTCGATATCAAAGTGACCAATGTTACAAACAATCGCCTTGTCTTTCATTACTCTGAAATGTTTTTCATTAATCAAGTCACGACAACCAGAAGCAGTAACAATAATGTCCGCTTCTTGCACTGCGTTAATCATTTTCTTTACTTCATATCCATCCATTGCTGCTTGTAATGCACAAATAGGATCAATCTCAGTAACAATTACACGACAACCAGCACCACGTAACGAAGCTGCTGAACCTTTTCCTACGTCACCGTAAGAACCTACTACTGCAACCTTACCAGCCATCATCACATCTGTTGCACGACGAATGGCATCTACTAATGATTCTTGACAACCATATTTGTTATCGAATTTAGATTTAGTAACAGAATCGTTTACGTTGATTGCAGGAATTGGTAAAGTACCTTTTGCCATACGCTCGTATAAACGGTGTACACCTGTTGTTGTTTCTTCAGATAATCCTTTGATACCAGCAACAAACTGAGGGTATACATCAAATACCATATTTGTTAAATCACCACCATCATCCAAGATCATATTCAAAGGACGGTCTTCACCACCAAAGAATAATGTTTGTTCAATACACCAATCGCCTTCCTCAACACTTTGACCTTTCCAAGCAAATACACCAATACCTGCAGCAGCAATAGCAGCAGCAGCTTGATCTTGTGTAGAGAATATATTACAAGAGCTCCACTTTACTTCCGCACCTAATGCAGTTAAAGTTTCAATTAACACTGCAGTTTGAATGGTCATGTGTAAACAACCAGCAATTCTTGCACCTTTTAAAGGTTGGCTAGGTCCGTACTCGGCACGGATACTCATTAAACCTGGCATTTCTGCTTCGGCTAAACGAATTTCTTTACGACCCCATTCTGCTAGGGAAATATCTGCTACCTTATATGGTAAGCTAAAATCAATGTTTTGTAAGCCCATAATAGTATTTATTTAAGGCTCAAAGGTATATTTGTAGTAGATAATAATAAAATATATCTAAAAAATAGTGAAATATGCTATTTATTGCTAATTTTAATGAAATTAATACTGTATAAGTATGAAAAACAAGATACAATTAGCCGTTTCGGCTACGACTAATAATCAATCATCTTCATCCTTAAAAAATGAAATGCAAAATTCCTATTCAATGACTACCCAAAATACGGTGCCTTTGGATGTAAAAGATATTGCCATTTTAAGATTATTGCAAGACAATGCAAGAATGTCGGTTGCTGCAATTGCAGAGGCTGTTCAACTAAGTACAACGCCAGTGCATGAGCGTATTAAAAGGTTAGAAGCAAGCGGCGTGATAAAACAATATGCTGCATTAATAGATGGTGCCAAAGTGCGCAAAGGATTGATGGTAATATGTTATGTATCCTTAAATCAACACAGTAAAAAATCAGGATCCCAATTTATAAAACTCATTAATGAATTGCCCGAGGTAATGGAATGTTATAGTATCTCTGGGGAATTTGATTTTATGTTAAAGATTGTAACCGAGGATATGAATAGTTATTACAATTTTCATGTAAATAAATTAAGCCAGGCCGAAAACATTGGTCAAGTACAGAGTGTATTTATCATGGGCGTAGTGAAACAAACCCATGTGATGGTTTAAAGCATTAATCGCATTACATAATCATCCATGTAAAAGCCATTGCCAATATCGAATTTAAATTCTTGTTCTTTTATAAAACCATTTTTTAAATAAAATGTGTAGGCGTTATTCAATTTATTGACTTGCAAGAATAGGGAGGATGATCCTTCCTCTTTGGCAACTTCAATGGCTTTGTTCATTAGCGCTTTGCCACTACCAGTCCCATGGGCAGATGGTAAAACGTATAGCTTATTTAGTTTATGCGCTTTTTGAGCATTACCGTCTTCGTCGATTGGTTCATTGCTCACTGAGCAAAATCCAATGTCCTCACCATTTAAGTTCGCGATATAAAATTGATGCCCTTTTTCAAATTGTTCAGCTAGCGACTTATCGCTGTACATCCAGTCCAACATAAAGTCAATTTGTTCCTGAGAAATGATATGTCCATAAGTACTTGGCCAGGTACGCTCCGAAACAGATCGTATAAAAACACGATCCTCAAATGTAGCTTGTCTGATAATTATTTCATTCATCTATAATTGCGCTAAACTTTCTTCAATGGTTTGAATCCTCGCTAAAGCATCGGCCTTTTTCTTTTGTTCAATCGCAATAATTTCAGGCTTTGCATTTTGTACAAACTTCTCGTTGCTTAATTTCTTATCAACAGAAGCCAGGAAACCTTTTTGATGTTCTAAATCCTTCAATAAATTTTCTTTTAAGCTTGCAGTATCAATTGCTTGATCCGCCACTAAATAAAATTTATCTTTTTCTAAAGCCACCACAATACTAGATCCAATGGATGTATTGGTATATGCAACGCTTTTTGCATTTACTTGTTTTGCTAATATATTTTGGATGGTTTGGTAGGCGGTATTGTTTTCGGATTGGATATGCAAGTCAATCGCGTCTTTTGGTTTGATTTGATTTTTATTTCTTGCATCACGCAAAGTGGAAATTACATTTTTTAATAAAGCACCTGCGTTTAAAACCGCATCATCAACTTTACCGATTGTTTCATATTCCTTTACACATAAATCCTGAGTTTGTGTTTTTAACGCATGGTGTAATTCCTCGGTGATAAATGGCATGAACGGATGTAGTAATTGCAATAAAGAATCATAAAATTCAATACTCTTATTGTACACGTTAGCATGAATAGGCTGCTCAAAACCTGGCTTGACCCATTCTAAATACCAACTACAATAATCATCCCATATCAATCCGTAAATTGTTTTTAAGGCCTCGCTTAAACGAAACTCTTTTAACATGCTATCTACTTCTATTTGCGTAGCACTTAATTTTGCTTGAAACCAATCCATCGCAAAAGCAGCATCCTGTTCCACTTTACCTTCATTGCTTACACGCGGTTCCCACATCTTCAATAATTTAGCCGCATTCCATAATTTGCTATTGAAATTTCTTCCTTGCTCTAATGTAGATTCATCAAATAATAAATCGTTTCCAGCTGGAGAAGCAATCATAATACCAAAACGAACTGCATCTGCACCATATTGATCAATCAATCCTAATAAGTCGGGAGAGTTACCCAAACTCTTACTCATTTTTCTTCCTTGCTTATCGCGAACAATACCGGTAAAATACACATCCTTAAATGGTATTTTGCCCATATACT
>CAIQQR010000068.1 GCA_903874055.1 uncultured Bacteroidota bacterium
AAAGTAATTTTAGCTTCATATATCATTAAGCTCAATTCTTTTCGTTTACGTATTTCCTGAGCTTGCCTTGCAAGTAATTCAATTTGTTCTTTAATCTGATTTAACTGCATATTGGTTTGGTCTTCCATTGCAGATAAGGCTTTGTGTTTTATAACGCCTTCCTTAGTGGGTCTTATCGCTACACTACCTGCCGAAGAGGCATAGGGTAGTACACTAAGTTGCTTATGGTATACTTCGGTATTTGTAAATGAACTGCCATCTTCCTTATGTCCATGGTGTGTTACTTTCAAAAATCCATTTGATAATATTTCATGCACCACTTTTAAAACAGTAGCATCTCCTTTTAAAAATTGTACTGTTAAACAAGAAGCGTTATTTATTTCTGCAGCCACTGCATCAGCCAAATCCTTATTCTCGAAATCATGTAATTCTCCATTGGGGTTTACTTGGTATTGTGCATAAAAAGCCTCATTTTCAAGACTCACCCAGTTATGGCTAAAGCTTAAATGATGACCCTCATGAACTGTTTCAATCTTATAATTACCCGATTTTGGTACTACTTGATATTGAAAATCACATTTTTCGGGAAATAACTGCCAACTTGCTAAAAAATTATATGCTTGAACCATATTTATATAACAATAATAGCGCTAAAAAGTTGAATAATTTTAGTTTACTTGAACAAAATCAGGCTTGTTTAATAAGTTGGAATTGTACTTGAATTTAAGATTGGTTGTGATACTCATATTCCATGGACTTAATTGTAAATTGGTTCTTGGGAAATAGAATCCTTTAATTTCAACAGTCCCAAAAATGAGGTTCTCATTTCTTATTCTTGATCCACCACCAATTGCTGAATAGATATCACCACTTGCTATAGGATCACCCACTGTTCTGATATAGGTGACATTGGCAAAAGCAAATAAAGATTGTCTAAAACCATAAAATGATTTTGAATTATACCAGATAGATTCCCAGTTGGCACTTAGTCTAGTACCCCCTTTAATTCTTTCTTTATTTAACTGAGGAATACCATAAATACTATTAATTAAGAGCACGTCATTAAACTTATTTTTTAGAGTTTCTGCAAAACTTAGATTTAAAATATTTCGATACTTAAAACCACTTTCTAAATAATGAAGTCTTGAAATTTGTTCAACACTTGCTAAAAATTTAAAGTCTACTATTTGTTTATCTGCATAGCTGCCACCGGAGCTAACGAGTGTATGACGGAACCCTTCATTATTAAGTAATTTATAAGACTCAAGTTGGATCCCTAAATAAGGTAGGTCAGTGTTTTCTCTTTTATACTGCCCAGTGGTAATGGTCAATGATTTACCAGAAGGTAAATCCTCATTTCGGCCAAATCCATATAAATATTGTGTTCGAATAATTTTTTGATTAAACAAAGTGTAGGAAAATAAATAGGCTGAAATGTTTTGATAATTCCTATCTATTTGTGCAAGATAATTTTCAGGTCTCGATTTAAAATCATTTTGTAAATATCTAAACTGCACAAAGTGTCTATTTACATCATTGTTGTAATTCCATGGTTTTCTAAATAATTGGTAACCCATCCAGCTATCAAAGTGAGCCAATTTATATTGAAGGCTACTGCTATATAGAGAGTCGGACCATTTATCAGGAAATTCATTTTTATTATTGGAAAGACTCCATTCAAATCCTCCTGTCCATTTGCTCAACGGGTTTAACAATGGAAGGGTGCCTTTTAAATATATGCTTGATGAAGTATTTTCGTAATTAGCGTAATTTTTATCGAGGGTGTTAGCCCCAATATTGATATCTATAAAGCTGCCTAGAATATTTCTTGAAGTATAATTCACTCCAATACCTGCTTTATCTTTTCTATTGGCATCAAAATTGTGAAAAATAGTAAATGCGTTACCCATGTCATTTATATTTTCAACTGTTGCACTTGCGTCGTAAGCATCAATATTTTTGAATTGCAAACTTGCTCCAAAAGGGAATACATCTTTCGTGACAATATACAAGTCAACACTATTGCTATCAT
>CAIQQR010000069.1 GCA_903874055.1 uncultured Bacteroidota bacterium
TCGAATTATTATAAAAGCCTGGGATTTAATTGGGAATAGTAGTGCCGACACCTTATTTTTTGAAGTTCCAAAGTCATCCAGTCTCAACATTAAAAATGCAACCAATTACCCCAATCCATTTGCAGAAAAAACTCGATTTAGTTTTGAAATAAATCAAATAGGAGCCACCGATTTAGTTTTATTTGAGGTGTTTGATTGGTCGGGTAAACGCTTGTTTTATCAAAGTAATTTACAGGTAATAAATCAGAACAGAATTTATTTGGATTGGGATAGTAAAACAATTCCAGAAATCAAATTGAGCCCAGGGGTATATTTTTATAAATTTAGCGTAAAGTCTAATTCTAGCCTTGTTTCTACTACAAATACCTTTATCAAATTGTAGAAACCGATGTTCTTTTATTATCTTTATGCCATAACTATCCTTCTCATGCAGTATTCTTATAAGTTCCATAAATTTTTAATTTTAATCTGTTTGTCCTTGACTATCCAAAAAATTCAGGCACAAACCACTTCATTAAAATTACAAAGTACTGCAGTGCCTTTTATGATGATTTCTCCTGATGCTCGTTCTGGTGGAATGGGAAATTTATCATTAGGAATGACACCCGAAGCAAATGACCTATTCGGCAACACAGCAAAATTGCCTTATTTAACAGAGCCCCAAGGGTTTTTAATAAACTACACTCCTTGGTTAAAAGATTTAGGATTAAGTGATGTTTATTTAGCTAGTGCTGGTTATTATAAAAAACTAAATGATCAAAGTGCCATTAATAGTTCACTTCGTTTTTTTAGTTTGGGTAATATTGATTTCACAGATGAGTCGGGCTTAACCACTTTGCCTTCTCAAAAACCTACCGAGTTTAGTTATGATATTGGGTATAGTTTATTATTGAATGATAAATTAAGTATTGGTGCAACCCTTAGATATATTTATTCAAAATTAGTGCAAGGTTCTTTTGGAGCAACCGCAATTAATTATAAAGCTGGAAGTACTGCAGCCGCTGATATTTCTATGTTTTATAAACAAAATCCTGATTTAAATGGATTTCATGCTGGATTACTTTTATCTAATTTAGGTGGAAAAATTAGTTACTCTAATGAAACCAAAAACAAATATTTTATTCCAGCTAATATTGGTCTAGGGGTTGGTTATTTGAATAAGTTTGATATGGACAATTCATTAGAATTTGGTGTGGATATCAATAGATTAATGGTGCCTGCTAGTCCGGATAATACCAACACAGAATCTGTGAATCAGTATTTTACTCAGTCAGTAATTAATAGTTATTTCAATTCCTTTTCAAAGCAATACGGGATACCTTTTTCTGAGTCTTTAAAAGCTTCCGTTGGAGTTGAATACAATTATACCAATCGCTTTTATTTAAGAGGTGGATATTTTATGGACAATAATAAGAGCTTGGGTAACATGCAATATTTCACTTTAGGTACTAGTTTTCAATACCAACAATCTAAATTTAATATAAGTTATTTAGTTCCATCTGGAGGAGGACTTACCAAGAATCCACTGTCTAATACGCTTCGATTTGGTAGTATTTTCTTCTTTTAATTAACAAATCCTTTGTTAAGTTACTTGGTGATTCCATCGGGTTATTTACGCAGATTTGCCTATTTTTGTTGCTAATGTCAGCAACTGTTCAAATAGTAAATAATAGCCACCATCCTTTACCAAGTTATGCCACTTTTGGCGCTTCTGGAATGGATATTAGGGCTTTTTTAGCGACTCCAATGCAATTGGAGCCTATGCAACGTGTTTTAATTCCCACAGGATTATTTATAGCAATACCAGAAAACTGGGAGGTTCAAATTCGGCCTCGTAGTGGATTGGCTATCAAACAAGGGTTAACTTGTTTAAATACACCAGGTACTATTGATGCTGATTATCGAGGTGAAATAAAAGTCATTTTAATTAATTTATCATCAGAGGTACAAATCATTCAGGATGGAGATAGAATTGCTCAAATGGTTTTTCAAAAAGTAGAAAAAGCAAATTGGGAATTGGTGCAACAATTAGATAACACGGAAAGAGGTGCAGGCGGTTTTGGCCACACCGGTAAACAATAAACATTATTAAATGAATTTAAGGCCCCTCTTTTTTGTAGCCACCCTCTTTATATTGGCATCATGTGCAACCTCCCGAAAAGTGCAAGTGATACAAGATGCATTGTCAAAAAAGGATACCGTAAATGTTCAAGTAATTGCTGAAAAAACAAAAGTAGATTCTGGTGAAATTGTAAGACAAATTGTAAATAAAATTGCTACCGCGAAGCTTTCTTTTAATACAATGAATGCACACGTTAAATTGGATTATGAAACTGTAAATAATTCAGATGCTTTTATTGCTAACATTAGTATCGATAGAGGCAAAGCAATTTATATTACGGTGAGAGGAGCAATGGGAGTTATTGGATTAAAAGCAATCATAACAAAGGATAGTGTGATGTTGTTTTATCCATTAAAGAAAAAAGTAGAACTACGCCCTTTGTCTTATATTCAAGAGGTGATAAAAATTCCATTTACATACAACACATTGGAAGATTTAATTGTGGGTAATCCTATTTTTATGGAGGATGCAAGCATTGTTACTTATAAAATGAATGCCAATAAATTACAAGTAGGAATGGCAGGCAAATTATTTAAAAATCTCATTACGTTGAGTGAAGACAATGTTAAGGTATTGCATTTGAAATTGGATGACATTGATATTAATCAGCATAGAACCTGTGACATTACCTATTCAAATCACAATGCGGTATTGCAAAATCAGTTTCCCACTAATAGAGATATAGCAATAGCTTCACAATCAAGATTGGAGATTCATATGGAGATGAAGGATTATTCATTTAATGAACCATTAAAATATAACTTTGTCATTCCAAAATCAGGGAAGAGAAGATAATTTTTGAAACAAAATAACTTATGACTAAAAAGGCCGCGATATTATTTTTTATTTTATTTGCTTTTGGCATTGGTTCTTTTGCTCAAACTAATGCAAGTAGAGAGGAGCTGCAAAAACAAGAACAAACTTTAAGAAAAGAATTAGAAGAGTTAAACCAATTAAAGGATCAAATTCAGAAAAATAAAAAAAGCACTTTGGCTCAAATGGCGGTTATAAAAAGTAAAATTGCCAAGAGAGAAGCCCTTGTAAATAGTATTGCAAAACAAGTTAAAATTATCGATGACGCGATTGAAGCCAATAAGCAAGATGTTCAAAAACTAAACAAGGATTTGGATACATTAAAGAGCAAGTATGAAAAAAGTATTGTGTTTGCTTATAAAAGTAGAAGTGGCTATGAGTATTTAAACTTTTTATTTTCTGCTAATAGTTTTAATGACGCAGTGAAGCGCCTTACCTATTTGAAAAGTTATCGTCAAAACCGAGAGGCACAAGCGCGCGCTATTGATATGTCTCAAAAAGATTTAAATCAAAAAATTGGTCAGTTAGGCTCTAATAAAAAAGATCGTTTAAAGACGTTAGGAGTGCAAAATGAGCAATTAAAAGTATTGGTGGATGATAGAAAAGAACAGGATAAAATCATTAGTCAATTAAAAGGCAAAGAGCAGGAAGTTACAGCACAATTAAAGCAAAAAGAGGCGCAAAGAAAAAAAATGCAATCTGCATTGCTAACTATTATTAGAAGAGAAACTTTAGAGGCGGAGAAAAAAGAAAAAGAACGTCAAGCAAAATTAAAAGCTGCTAATGAAGCTTCGGCAGCTGCAGCAAAAGCAAAAAATGAAGCAGCACCAGTTGCCTCAAAGTCGGAGCAAAAAACAGCTACTAAAAATGGAAATAAAGTGGGTGCGGTGGAAGGAGGCTTAACAAATACTTCGGGCAACAGGCCCTATTCGGCTTTGGAAACCACCGAAGAAGGAAGAGAGGCATCTATCTCTATTGAAAATAATAAAGGTGGACTACCTTGGCCAGTTGACAAAGGAAATGTGTATGTTCATTTTGGTGTTGAAAACATTCCGGGTACAAAATTGAACAGGAAAAGTGATGGTATTGAATTAGCGGTACCAAAGGGTAGTTCGGTGAAAAGTATTGCAAATGGTGTTGTTAAATATACTGGTGACATTAATGGTGATTTAACTGTTTTTGTTCAACATGGAAAATATTTCTCTACCTACACGCACTTAAGCAGCATTAATGTTTCAGTGGGCCAAGAAGTCCGCGCAGGAACACTATTAGGCCGATCTGGAGTGAATATTGAAGGGGAAGGCTCATTATTATTTATGATTAGCAATGATAAAGGGTCGTTTTTAGATCCGGAAAATTGGTTGAAGAATAGAAGGTAGATACAAGTTGCTTTTTTTGCATTAATTTTTTTATATTACAATTCAATAAACGATTGTAATGTCAAAATATATTTTATCCTTTGATCAGGGTACCACAAGTAGTCGTGCCATTTTATTTGATCATGCAGGTCAAATTCATGGTATCGCACAAAAAGAATTTACGCAACATTTTCCGCAGCCAGGCTGGGTGGAACATGACGCCATGGAAATTTGGAGTACCCAAATTGGAGTTGCAAGTGAAGCCATAAGCCATCAAAATTTAGCACTTACAGATATTGCAGCAATTGGCATTACCAATCAGCGGGAGACTACTGTTGTTTGGAATAAAAAAACAGGGTTACCTATATACAACGCCATTGTTTGGCAGGATAGAAGAACTGCTGATTATTGTGATATGTTAAAGTCACAAGGGAAAGCCAAAATGATTCAAGAAAAAACGGGTTTGGTGATAGACGCCTATTTTTCGGGATCAAAATTAAAATGGATACTGGATCATGTAGAAGGCGCACGTGATTTGGCAACAAAAGGAGAGTTATGTTTTGGCACCATTGATACCTGGTTGGTTTGGAAATTAACCAATGGCAAAGTACATGTAACCGATGCTACCAATGCATCTCGTACGATGTTATTTAATATTCACACTTTACAATGGGATACTGAGCTTTTAACATTATTAGATATTCCAACTTCTGTATTACCTGAAGTAAAAAGTAGTAGTGAAATATATGGATATACCAATCAACTTTTTACGAATCATGAAATTCCAATTGCAGGCATTGCAGGGGATCAGCAGGCTGCGTTATTTGGACAAATGTGTACGGCTCCGGGTATGGTTAAAAATACCTATGGCACTGGTTGTTTTATGTTAATGCATACAGGAGAAAAGGCGGTAAGTTCAAAAAATAATTTATTAACTACTATTGCTTTGCAATTAAATGGACACACTTATTATGCTTTGGAAGGAAGTGTGTTCATAGGTGGCGCAGTGGTACAATGGTTAAGAGATGGTTTACATTTAATTAGAAAATCAAGTGAGGTAGAAGATTTAGCTAATCAAGTGGAACATACCGATGGAGTTTATTTAGTGCCTGCATTTGCAGGTTTAGGTGCCCCTTATTGGAATCAACATGCAAGAGGAACCATTGTTGGAATTACAAGAGGGACAAGTGCAGCGCATATTGCGCGCGCAGCATTAGAAAGTATTGCTTTTCAAAGCTATGACTTATTAAAAGCAATGGAAGCGGATGCAGGTATTCCAATTGCAGAGTTACGTGTAGACGGTGGCGCAACGCATAATAATATGCTGATGCAATTTCAATCCGATATCGTGGATACAAAAGTAGTAAGACCTACCATGGTGGAAACTACCGCATTAGGTGCTGCTTATTTAGCGGGGCTTGCTGTTGGATTTTGGGAGGATCTTGAAGTATTAAGAAGTAAATGGCAGGTAGATCAAATTTTTTCACCTAGCATTCATCAAGAACAAAGAGCTTCACATATTAAAGGATGGACAAGGGCTATCAATGCAACTAATAATTGGTAGTTGAAAATTTATTTATTTATATTTATAAAGTAAAAATTTTATTGAGATCTTTAAAACAAAAAAATAATGACACCATTTATAGCTGAATTATTTGGAACTGCAATTGTAATAATTATTGGCAATGGCGTAGTTGCCAATGTAGTACTTCCTAAAACCAAAGGAAATAATGGTGGGTTGATTCCCATTGTTTTAGGATGGATGATTGCTGTTTTTGTGGGCGTTTATATTACTTCAGGAATAAGTGGAGGACATTTGAATCCTGCTGTGACCCTCGCTATGGCAACTGCAGGAAAATTTAAATGGGAATTAGTGCCCAGTTATTTATTAGCTCAATTATTAGGTGCCATGATTGGGGCATTGATAGTTTGGATTATTTATCGACCTCATTTTAATGAAGCTGAAAATGCTTCGGATAAATTGGCTTGTTTTTCAACGGGCCCTTCCATTAGAGATTGGAAACAAAATTTGTTGGTTGAAACCCTTGCAACCTGCGTTTTTTTACTCGGGATATTCTTTATTAAGCCTGCTGGTATAGAAATGGGTGCCATGTCGGCCCTGCCGGTTGCTCTTTTGGTGGCCGGAATGGGTTTTGGGCTAGGTGGTCCAACTGGCTGGGCAATCAATCCAGCTAGAGATTTAGGACCTAGAATCATACATTTTATCCTTCCAATCAAGGGAAAAGGGTCAAGCGACTGGGGTTATGCCCTTGTTCCAATAATCGGCCCAATAATTGGGGGTATTTTAGCAGCTTTTATTTACCTACAATTTTTGCAATAATGAGGTAAAATCGTACTTTTGCAGCCGAAACCGAAAATTATGTCAACAGCAGGTAAAATTAAACAAGTTATTGGAGCGGTAGTGGACGTGCAATTTCCAAATCAAAATGCACTTCCTGAAATCTATAACGCTCTAGAAATTACAAGACCAGGTGGTGAAAAATTAGTCCTTGAAGTACAACAACATCTTGGAGAAGATAGCGTACGTGCTATTGCGATGGATGGTACGGAAGGTTTAGTGAGAGGAATGGAAGTGATTGATTTGGGTAAACCAATTTCAATGCCAATTGGTGAAGGTATCAATGGTCGTTTGTTCAATGTAACAGGTGATGCAATTGATGGCTTACCTCAATTAGATAAATCAAATGGTCGTGCAATTCATGCGAACCCTCCAAAGTTTGAAGACTTAAGTACTGCAACAGAAGTGTTGTTTACTGGTATTAAAGTAATCGACTTAATTGAGCCCTATGCAAAAGGGGGTAAGATTGGTTTGTTTGGTGGTGCTGGTGTAGGTAAAACAGTATTGATTCAAGAGTTAATTAATAATATCGCAAAAGGACACGGTGGATTATCAGTGTTTGCAGGTGTGGGTGAAAGAACACGTGAGGGGAATGACTTATTGCGTGAGATGATTGAAGCAGGTATCATGAAATATGGTGATGCTTTCAAACATAGCATGGAAGAAGGTGGATGGGATTTAAGTAAAGTAAACTTAGAAGAATTAAAAGAATCTAAAGCAACTTTTGTTTTCGGTCAAATGAATGAACCTCCTGGAGCACGTGCGCGTGTTGCATTAAGTGGTTTGACTATTGCTGAATATTTCCGTGATGGAGATGGTACAGGAAAAGGAAAGGATATCTTGTTCTTCGTAGATAATATCTTCCGTTTTACCCAAGCAGGTTCTGAGGTATCGGCTTTATTAGGTCGTATGCCATCTGCGGTAGGTTACCAACCAACATTGGCAACTGAGATGGGATTGATGCAAGAAAGAATCACCTCTACAAAAAATGGTTCAATTACTTCAGTGCAAGCGGTATATGTACCTGCGGATGACTTAACCGATCCAGCGCCAGCGACAACATTCGCTCACTTGGATGCGACAACTGTATTGTCTCGTAAGATTGCCGATTTAGGTATCTATCCTGCGGTGGATCCTTTGGATTCTACTTCAAGAATTTTAACGCCTGCAATTGTAGGTGCGGAACATTATGATACGGCTCAAAAAGTTAAAATGATTTTACAACGTTATAAGGAGTTACAAGATATCATTGCCATCTTAGGTATGGATGAATTAAGTGACGAAGATAAATTGGTAGTATCACGCGCGCGTCGTGTACAACGTTTCTTATCTCAACCTTTCCACGTTGCAGAACAATTTACTGGTTTAAAAGGTGTATTCGTTTCTATCGAAGACACCATCCGTGGATTTAACGCAATCATGGACGGAGAAGTGGATGCTTATCCTGAAGCTGCCTTTAACTTGGTAGGTACTTTAGAAGATGCAATTGAGAAAGGAAAGAAAATGATGGCTTAATTTATTTAAAACAGAATCATGTTATTGGAAATATTAACACCCGAGAAAAAACTATTCAGTGGGAATGTGCAAGGCGTTCAATTGCCAGGCATTGAAGGTTTATTCGAGATAATGGACAAGCACGCACCCTTAGTTAGCGCATTGGGTGTTGGTAAAGTAAAAGTATTGCACAAGTCAGCTGCAGCTGAAACTTTTGCTATTCAAGGCGGGTTTGTTGAAGTGCTTAATAATAAAGCAACTGTATTAGTGGAAGGAGTGTTGTAGATAATAACAAAAAATTATAAATTCAAAAATCCCTTGGTGTATAGCCAAGGGATTTTTTTTATATATTCACACTATCAAATTCTAACGGCCAGTACAAATTCAAATGAAGAAGACCTTCCCTATCATATTTACTTTAATTGCATTATCCATCATTGGTATTTTGTTTATTCAAATTACATGGTTGCAAGGGTTGATGATTCTAGCTAAAAATCAATTGTCGGATAAAGTAAATCAATCTGCCGTGATTGTTTCAACGGAGGTAAGTAAAAAAATGAATAGTGGCTTATCACTTCGCTTTCCCAAAAGACATCAAAGTTTAGGAGAAGAGTATCATATCCATAGTTTCGAGGAATCTTCCATTGCAGATATTTACAATCAAACTGAATTAAATACAAGCATTAAAGCTGCTTTAAATAAATATGGCGTAACAGATTTAAATTATGAATTTGCTGTAACTGATAAAAAAGGAAATATAGAAATTAAGAGCCCGAAATTTGAAGATGCATTTTCGGACGAATTAAATACTTTACAAGTAAGAGTATCTGTTATACCGCAAGACATCATTGAGCCGGTAGGGCCTTTTGAAACTATTATTATTTTAGTGCCAAAAGTAAAATTGCATTTATTGCATTCATTACAGTGGGTAATTATGGGTGCATTTTTATTTGTATTAATTGTGTTAGCAGCATTTTTCATCACTGTTAGGTCTTTATTTACACAGAAAAAATTAAATGAAATTAAGCGTGACTTTATTAATAATATGACACATGAGTTAAAGACACCATTGGCAACTATATCTTTAGCGGTGGATGCATTAAAAAGTCCAAAAGTGCAAGGAGATGCAAAGTCGGTTGAATATTTTAGTACTATTATTAAAGAGGAAAATGTGCGCATGAATAAACATGTAGAAGTTATTTTACAAGCCGCGCAGTTAGAAAAGAAAGAGTATAAATTAAACAAACAGCCTGTAGATATTCATGATATGTTATTTGGCGTATTGGATAGCTTTAAATTGCAATTAGATGCAAAGCCTTCACAAATTCAAACGAACTTCGATGCTGATCCATCTGAAATTGACGCGGATCAAGAATATATCTTGCATGTATTTTCTAATTTAATTGATAATGCAATTAAATATTCCAAAGAAACAATTGATATCACTATTACAACATTAACGCTTCCTGCTGAAATTCAAATTATTATTGAGGATAAAGGAATTGGGATGAGTGCAGATACAGCAAAACACATTTTTGAAAAATTCTATCGTGCACATACTGGTAATGTACACAATGTAAAAGGTTTTGGATTAGGAATGAGTTATGTGAAATGGGTAGTAGATATTCACAAAGGAAAAATAAAAGTGCAAAGTCAAGAAGGCGCTGGAACAAAAATGATAATTACGTTACCAGTTGCTTAATTAAATTTGAGATTTAATCCAAAATAAGCACCCATCCCCATAACTTAGGAATCTATATTTATTCGTAATTGCATGCGCATATATAGCTTTCCAATTATTTCCAGTTATAGCTGCTATGATAAGTAACAAGGTTGATTTAGGTTGGTGAAAGTTAGTTACAAGTGCATCACAAATTTTAAATGTATATCCTGGAGTCACCATTAGCTGGGTTTTGGTAATAAGTTTATCTGTTTTATTAATTGATAATAAATTGCTTAATGACTTTAACGCATCTTGTACCGAAATGCCATGTTCCATTAATTCATAAGCATCCCATTGCATAAGGCTTAAATCATTTAGGATTATATTTTTTTTATACTGTTGAAAATATATCAAAGATTTTACTCCAAGCCAATATACCGATTCTAATGTGCGCAAACTTGTGGTGCCCACTGCAATGATAGGAGTTTCTAATTTATTTGCATACTTCAATAAATAATTAATTAATGAAATATCAACTTCAATAAATTCAGCATGCATTTCATGTGCATCAATAGTAGCCGATTTAACTGGCATGAAAGTGCCTGCACCAACATGTAATGTTAGATATTGTTGCTGAATATTTTTTTCGTTCAAACTATTAAATACTTCTTTACTAAAATGTAATCCTGCTGTAGGGGCAGCCACAGAGCCTTCTTCAATAGCATAAGTTGTTTGATATCTTTCTTTATCTTCTTCGTTTGCTTTTCTTTGTATATAAGGAGGAAGCGGAATATTACCTATACTATTTAATATTTCAGAAAAATGAATTATTGGATGATCCCAGCTAAATTCGACAATAAATTTTCCTGCATCTTGTTTTATTTTTCTAGCACTAACAATAATTATTTCATTATTAATTTTCACTTCTTTAATTAAAACATCCTCTTTCCATTTTTTCGCACCACCCACTAAACAATTCCATTCTACTTTACCAACCGCTTGCATTGCCAAAAGAACTGGTGTGTATTTTTCCGTAGGTGCTAAACAAAAAATTTCAATGGTGCTATTCACATTTTCATTGTTTGCATTTATTTTTTCAAACAATATTCTTGCAGCAATGACTTTGCTATTATTAAAAATCATTGTTGCATTTGCTGGAATGAATTCAGCAATATGTCCGTAGGTACTTTCTGCCTTAATAGCCTGATCCCATATTAAAAGCTTACTTCCAGAACGATTTGGCGACGGAGAATAGGCAATTTGCTCATCTGGAAGTACATAATCAAAGTCCTCAATGGCTAATTTGGGTTTAATAAACATGCCCCAAAGGTACAATTGGCAGCTTTTATGGCCTAATTAACGAGTTATAAACCTAAAAACGAGGGTTATCCACAGCTCTTAACAGCTAATTTCTTAGAAAATGAACCAAATATCGCGCAAATCACCACTATCATTGATTTGCAGGCCGGTTTATTTCTTGTGGAAAACTAGAAAGGTCTATTTTGCCATTAAAAGTGGTAAAAAGTGTTATTTTGTGTGAACAAGTGGTAAAAATCACACTAATTATTAACAATGACAGGTTTTCACGGAGAATATCAATCAACTATCGACGCTAAAGGGCGTTTCCTAGTTCCTGGCAGTTTGAAAAAACAGCTGGCGGAAGGGGAGACTCGTTTTATTGTTAGTAGAGGATTTGAAAAGTGCTTGACACTTTATCCGATTAATAGCTGGCAAAAGATATTAGACAAGATTAGCCAATTGAACGACTTTGATCCTAAGGTGCGTCAGTTTAGACGTCAATTTTTAGGTGGAGCAACCGAGGTAGAAATGGATAGCGCTGGCCGTCTATTATTACCTCCAACTTTAAGAGAGTTTGCTTTACCAGGTAAAGAAATTGTTTTAGCTGCCGCGTTAGATCGATTTGAGATCTGGGATGCAAATACTTATAAACAGCTCTTTGAGGATTTCTCTGCAGATGAATTTAGTAATCTGGCACAAGAAGTAATGTCAGGCATTAATAAAAAAGATTAAGGAAAAGTGATGACCAACCCTACATCCAACATTCCTAAATCTGATTATCATGTGCCGGTATTATTTCACGAAACAATGGAACATCTTAACATCCATCCTAATGGGGTTTATGTAGATGCCACATTTGGTGGAGGAGGACATAGCCGAGGTATTTTATCAAAACTAGGACCAAATGGTCGCTTAATTGCTTTTGATCAGGATGCGGACGCTAAAAACAATTTACCAAATGATGATCGTGTTTTATTTGTTCCAGAAAATTTCAGGTACCTGCAAAGGTTTTTAAGATTGCACAAAATTGACCAAGTGGACGGAGTGCTTGCTGACTTAGGTGTTAGTAGTCATCAGTTTGACGAAGGTTCAAGAGGTTTTTCAACGCGCTTTGATGGACCATTCGATATGAGAATGGATCAGCGACAAGATAAAACTGCTGCGCATGTGATAGAAACTTTAAGTGAAACAGCATTGCACAAGATGTTTGAACAGTATGGTGAAGTGACGAACTCGAAAACTTTAGCTAAACATATTGTTGAAAATCGCAAGCATGTTAAACTTAATACGGTACAAGATTTTAAAACGCTCATTGCACCTGTAGTAAAAGGAAATCCTAATAAATATTGGGCGCAGGTTTTTCAAGCCATTCGAATTGTAGTAAACGAGGAGATGGAAGTACTAAAAGAATTTCTTGCACAATTACAATTGGTGATTAAGCCAGGTGGTCGTGCTGTAATTATTACTTTCCATTCAATCGAAGACAGAATTGTGAAGAATGCTTTTAAAGTTGGCCCAGAAGAAGAAAACAAAACAAACCCATTTCTCTCCAACCCTAGAGAAGTGATTTGGAAGATCATTACAAAAAAACCTGTAGTGGCTTCTGAAAAAGAGATGAAAGAAAACAATCGAAGCAGGAGCGCAAAATTGCGTGCTGCCGAAAGATTATAAACCGTATGTCCGTACCCGAAAAACAAGCCCCTAAGAATGCACTTAAAAGCATTCTTAACTATCAGTGGATTGTCATGAACATTCCTTTCTTTTTGTTCTTGGCATTCATCGCTATACTCTATATAGCGAACGGGCACTTTGCGGACAAAACAGTTCGACAAATCAATGCATCTCAAAAACAAATCAAAGAATTACAGTTTGAATACAAAACGCAAAAGGCCGATTTAATGCGTCGTAGTCGTGCTTTAGAAATTGAGAAAGCAATGGAGCCCTACGGATTAAGTGTAGCTAAGGAAATGCCCATTCGTATTCCTATAGAAAAAAGAATTTATAACAATCAAACTGCTTCAAAATAATGGATGTAAAACGCGACATATTATGGAGAGTATATTTAAGCTACATCATTATTGTAGCGATATGTATTGCCATTTTAGGTAAAGCTTTTTACATTCAACAAATTCAAGGATCTTATTGGAGAGGTTTAAGTGATAGTTTGCATCAAAGAATTGTATCTATTCCTGCCGAACGTGGAACAATTTATAGTGAAGATGGTCAAATGTTGAGTACGAATATGCCAAGATTTGATATTTTAATTGACTTTAGAGTAGCTCCATTGCACGAAAAGAATGGTAAATTATTTAGAGAAAAAATTGACACCGTTTGTGATTCTTTGGCTTACTTATTTAAAGACAAATCTCCATTACAATATAAAGAGGAGTTAACAAAGGCTTTTGAAGCCAATGAGGGTAATTATGAATTAAAAAAGAAAATTGATTACCACGAGTACTTGAAAATTACAGGATTCCCATTATTTAAATTAGGCAGGTACAAAAGTGGATTAATTGCGATTGAAAAAAATACCAGATTAAATCCTTATGAAAATATAGGTTACAGAACTATTGGACTAGCTAGAGACGAAAATAAAGTGGGTTTAGAAAGTGCTTATGATACCGTATTGGCTGGCCAAAATGGTAGACAATTAGTACGTGCCATTGCAGGTGGCGTAACAGTTCCAGTGCAAGAAGGCGAATTTGAAGTAGCACCGGAAACGGGAAAGGACATTGTTAGCAATATTGATGTTTTTATACAACAGGTTACCGAAAAGGCATTGAATAAAATGATGATTTCCAATGATGCACAAACAGGTGTAGCCATGGTGATGGAAGTAAAAACTGGAAAAATTAAAGCAATTGCAAACTTGGGTAAAATAGGTGAAGGTAGGTATGCTGAAAATTTAAATTACGCTACAAGGGTTACTGAACCAGGTTCTACTTTTAAATTGGTAACATTGTTAAATGCGCTTGAGCATGGTGTAAAGTTGGAAGATAAAATAAATTTAGAAGGTGGATTATGGAGCTATGGTGGAAAGCAAGTAAAAGATGCCGAACAACATGGAATGCATGAGACAACTGTATTACATGCATTTGAAGAAAGCTCGAACGTAGGTATGGCAAAATTAATTGTCAATAATTTTATTGCAAATCCTCAGGTGTATTATAAGCAACTTTCAAAATTAAGATTAGACTCTAATTCTGGAATAGATTTGCAAGGAGAGGGCAGACCACAAATCACAAGACCTGGCGATAAATTATGGGCAGTGACAACATTACCTTGGATGGGATTTGGTTACAATATTGCAATAGCACCAATCCAAACCTTGACTTTATATAATAGTATTGCTAATAATGGTATCATGATGCGTCCTTATTTAGTGAATGCTATTAAGGAAGAGGGAAGAGTGATAAAATCAATTGAACCAAAAGCTTATCCTTGGATGGTTGCTTCACCTTCAACTATTAAATCCTTGCATACAGCATTGGAAGGTGTTTGTATCAATGGCACTGCTAAAAAATTATTTGTAAATACTTTATATAAAGTGGCTGGTAAAACGGGTACTGCATTGGTATCTAATGGAACTAAATTTTATTCAGAGGGAATTTTTCAGTCTTCATTTGTTGGGTACTTCCCTGCTGAAAATCCCCAGTATACGATTGCAGTAATCATTATTAACAAACCACATGCTGCTAATCACTTTGGGGCATCTGTTGCTGGACCCGTTTGGAAGGAAATAGCAGACAGATTGTATTCCACTTATATTCAAAATAAAATGGAGCTAGCGCCAAGCTTACGCGTTAAGGATAGTTCAATGTTTAATTATGCCTTATCCAATAATGCATTTAAAACAATTATAAAAAATATTCCAATTCCATTTATTGATTCATCCATGACAAAAGAGTGGATTCAAGTGCAAGGGGTAGGTGTTAAAGTAAAAGCGAGTCCTCAGCTAATTTCAGATAGTACGATGCCAAATATTGTTGGAATGAAATTGCAGGATGCATTATGGATTTGTGAAAAGAAAGGCTTGCAAGTAAAATGTGAAGGAAAGGGCAAAGTGGTATCTCAAAGTATTGCACAGGGTCAAGTTATTATTAAAGGTCAACAAATTCAAATCCAATTAAATTCCAATTAAACTAATGAAAGCATTACAATCCATATTATTTGGTGTTGCCCTTAGAGAAGTGGTTGGATCAACAGATTTGAATGTGCATGACATTCAAATTGATTCAAGAAAAGTGTCTGAGGATTGTGTTTTTGTTGCTATTAAAGGTGTTCAGGTGGATGGCCATACTTTTATTCAAACTGCCATTGAGAATGGGGCTAAAGTTATAGTGTGTGAACATTTACCGGAAAATAGGGTAAATGGAGTTTCCTATTTAGTAGTTGAAAATGCACAGGAAGCAGTTGCGATTATGGCGCATCAGTTTTATAATGAGCCTTCTACTAAACTTAAATTAGTTGGTGTGACAGGAACCAATGGTAAAACTACCGTAGCTACTTTGTTATTTAAATTATTTACCGAGTTGGGGTATAAGTGTGGTTTAATAAGTACGGTTCAAAATCAAATTGGATCTGAAATTATTCCATCTACACATACAACACCTGATGCTATTCAATTAAATGCATTGCTTGATAAGATGGTGCAAGAAAATTGTACACATGTATTTATGGAGTGCAGCAGTCATGCAATTCATCAGCACCGTATTACTGGCTTACAATTTGTAGGTGGGGCATTTACCAATATCACACATGATCATTTGGATTATCACCAAACATTTGAAGCTTATTTAGAAGTAAAAAAATCTTTCTTTGATCATTTGCCTTCTACCGCATTTGCATTATCAAATTTAGATGATAAGAATGGTGCAAATATGTTGTTGGATACTAAAGCAAAAAGATTAACCTATGCGCTGCATGCACCAGCAAATTATAA
>CAIQQR010000070.1 GCA_903874055.1 uncultured Bacteroidota bacterium
CGCACCTGGTTGAATACCTGCCTCACCATAACCAGCTCTTAATTTAAATTCATTGATGAATCTATCTAATTTTAATTTTTCAAAAGGCTTTAATTTGTGCAAAGCTAAGAATGCATCACCTCTTGGGAAAGTTTGTGCAGTAGCACCAGCACCAAATGCAGAAGAATAGTCACTTCTTACACCTACTGAGAATCCTGCAAAATCAGAATAATCAAAACGTTGGTTCGCTAAAAGACCATAAGTCACGAATGGCTGTACGTAGTCTGTAAATACTTTAAAGTTAGCTGCTTGAGATGAGTTCCAAGGTGAATAACCAGGACCATCGTATGCATAAGAACCATAAGACTTATAAAAACTATTACGGTAGTCAAATGCTGCTGTAGTAGATGTCTTTAATGGAATATTAATATTGAAATCGTTTTTGAAATCGGTTCTAAAAGTTGCTGTTCCAATAAAGTTTTGGAATACAGTACGATCAACATAATTATCTATCTCCCCTGTTGTAGTTCCGTTTGCAGAACTGTTAGGGTTGTAGTTACTAGTGAAACGAGATTGTAATACAGCGTTAGCATTACCAGACTGATCGTCGTAGTAATAGTTTGTATTCGTGTTAGAATAGTTAATTGCATATTTAGCATCCAATTCTAAAAACTTAGGTAACTTATAGTTTAAGTTAAAGTTTTGGATAACGTCAATTTTCTCAATTAAAGTTCTTGAATAAGCATTCGTGTAAAATGGATTTGAGTGGTTAACACCAGCAGCTGCACCAAAGTAAGTTGCATAGTTACCATCTAAATCTTTTTGTGTAAAGTCAACAAATGGACGTGCATTGTTTAAAGCAAAAAATACGTTTCTACCTGTTTGGTCATTCAATGTATTTTTTGTGTACACCAACTGATTGGTTGTTGTGAATTTTAATCCTTTTGCTAATTCTAAACCAATTTTACTTGTTAAGTTAGAACGTTGATAGTCTCCGTTATTAACAAAGTTTGAATTTTGCATATTAGTTGATCCAGAAAATAAATAATCAGATTTTGGACCAGCACCAGAAATTGTTAATGCAGCATTTTGAGCATAACCATCACCTAATAATTGCTTATAGTGATCGTAATACTTTAAGTTAGCATCATACGGTTTGTTTTGGATACTTGTATAAGCCGCACCTGCTAAACCTTGCACACCTAATGAGTTATATTGAACGTCACCATTAAATACTAATGTTTTAGGATCTAATGCCATAATAGCACCGGAACCAGTCAATACATTATTAGCGGCATCTGTTACAAACGCATGGTAATGCGCTTTTTCTAAACCACCTATATTTAACAAAGAATTTACTGTTGAAGAAGTACTGAACTCAACATTCATTTTTCCTTGCTTACCTTTTTTAGTAAATAATTGGATAACACCATTCGCACCTTGCGCACCATATAATGAAGCAGCCGCAGCACCTTGTACTACCTCAACTCTTTCAATAATGTTTACGTCAATTGAGTTTAAACTTGTTGCACGTGCTTCGATACCATCAATTAAAATCATTGGTGAAGTACCCCCTTGTACAGTGTTAATACCACGCAATAAAATTTGCAAAGGACGACCAGGAGTACCATTCGTACTTTGAATTTGCGCACCGGCAACTTGACCAACTAATTGTTGACCAACATCACCTGTTGCCACTTTAACTTGGTTAGATAATTGAACTGATTCAACAGCAACTCCTAACTTCTTTTTTGAAGTAGCAGCGCCTACACCAGTTACAACAACGTCAGCTAAAGCTTTAACGTCAGATGTTAATCTAATTGTTACGTTACTTGATGCAGCAACTTCGGCTCCTTCAAAGCCTAAAGCTGAAACAACTAATGTCGCACCTTTTTTTACTGAGATAGTAAAACTACCATCAGTTCCTGCGCTTGTTCCTTTCTTAGTGCTCTTTTCAAGAACACTAGCTCCGACAACAGGGGCATTTTTTTCGTCGATAACCTTACCGGTTACTGTAACTGTTTGCGAATATCCGACCATTATAGTCATCAGAAAAGCACAAACACTCACGAGGATTTTTTTACTCATGTTTTGATGTTTTGTTTTGAACTTATTTTCTAAATAATAAAGCTTGTAATGGGTGCAGATAAAACACCAGTTACAAGCTTTCTGATACGAATATATGTGATTTATTAAATTATA
>CAIQQR010000071.1 GCA_903874055.1 uncultured Bacteroidota bacterium
AATCAATTTAGATTAGGATATGCCTATGATATCACTATCTCTCCATTAAAATATTATAATAACGGATCACATGAATTTTTGCTGAGATATGAAATTGGAAATAACAGATCCAAAGTTAAATCTACCCGATACTTTTAGTGCCTTTTAATTAAAATGCTTAATGAACACATGAAACGAATAATAAACATATTACTGCTAATAATGCTAAGCAATCAAATGATTGCCCAAGTAAGTTCAAGTGCAGTTCCAATCAATGCTAAACAAGCAGCTCGTATATTAAAGCAAGCGCATAAACAAATGAACTTACTACGATACGCCTATGCGATTCCTTTGTACAAAACCTATTTACATGAAAATGGTAATAAGTCAAATATTAAAGATAGTATTGTTTATAAAAATTTGGGTGAGGCGTACCGTTTAGTGAATCAGTATGATAGTGCATTGGTATATTACAAAATAGCTGAGCATACAGGTGTGGATGTTGGTAATAAAATTCCAGAACTAGCTGCAATGGTAGGGGATTATGAATCTGCTAAAAAAGGATATGAGGCTATTGTAAAATCCAATAAAAATCAATTTAATGATGCGCGTCTTTATGGATTTAGTAATGTAAATAAATTTTATGCCGATTCTTTGGACTTTAAAATTTATTATACAAGATTAAACACACCCTATAATGAGTTTAATGCAGTGCCATTTAATGGAGGAATTGTTTTTGAATCAAACCGAATCATTACTAAACAAAAAAGGAAAAGAACAACCATTTTAACGCCTGAATTTGCCTGGGATGGCTTAGGTTTTACAAGACTTTATTATACCAAAAATGCTAAAGATGTAAGAGTTGATACCAATGCAACTAGTGTTTGGAGAGAGAAGAAAATTGAATTGAAGGATTTGTCATCTGGGACAAGCAATGATTCTAAAATATTGGATAAGCCTGTAGATTATACTGTACTTACTAATAAGCAGGATAGTTTAATTCAGTTATTCTCCAAACAATTTGGCACAAAACTAAATATTGGATCAATTAGTTTTACGGAGGATGGTAAAACTGCATATTATACCCGTAATGGCAGTAAGACCAAAAGCGGTTATTTATTAGAGGTTTGGGAAGCTAAATTCAAGGACGACCGTTGGTTGCCCAGTATGAGAATGTTTTTCAACCGTACTAAGTATAATTATTTTCATCCTGCTGTTACGCCAGATGGGAAAAGATTGTATTATGTTTCTGATGAAGCAGGGGGATATGGTGGAACTGACATTTATTTTATTGACAAAAACGAAGATGGTTCTTGGAGGCCTACATCAAATATTGGACAAGTTGTTAATACCGTTGGCAACGAACTTTTCCCAAGTTTTTATGATGGCACTTTGTTTTTTAGTAGTAACGGACATGCTGGACTAGGGGGATTGGATATTTACAGGCTAGCTAGGGATGCAAGAGGGGATGCTACTGTAAAGAACTTAGGTTATCCTATTAATACCAATAAAGATGAGTTAGGTTTTTCAGTTAATGGTCAAACCGGATTCTTTAGTTCTAACCGATTTGGGAGTGATGACATTTTTTCCTTTGACTATGCGCAAGCATTCATTTCAATGACAGGTAAAGTGGCCGTGGATAGTATAAATGCACCAGGTAAAAAAGTGTATTTAACGCAAAGAACTGAAATTGGTAGAATACAAATTATTGATAGTGCAATTGTAGATAAAAACGGTTCATATACTTTTAAAGCAAGACCCAATAGAGACTATAACATTGTAACATATGACAATGATGGCGTAAAATATGAGACTTCGGTTAAATCCAATGATTTTGTAAAAACCGATGACAACTATGCAAAACAATTAAATCTTATTAATATTCCTTTGTCTGCAACTGAAAGACAAGCTAAAAAAGCGAAACTAGATGCATTCATCGCTGCTCAGGAAAATCAAAAAACCTACGATAGGTTATATGCGAAAACGGTTGATTCTTTAATGAAATTAAGTAAGGAATATGTTGAATTGCATCATCCGTTTAATCAAGTGTATATTATTCAAAAGGATTTAGATAGTTATTATAGCATTATAAATAAAGTGAAGAAGATGCGTGGTCGTGAGATTGTGATTGTATCCGCAACCGACTGTAATGGAACCGATGAGTATAATGAAGATTTATCTCAGCGAAGAGCGAAAAGAATTTTCAAAACTTTAAATGGCATTGCGAATAATAAGGTTATTATCAGACATGTGGGTGAAAGAGAACTCTTAAAAGCTTGTGATGATGTTAAGAAGAGTATTGAAGAGCAAGTTGTGAACCGATATAGTTATATATTTATAATTGATAAGTAATAAATGAACGTATAATGATTGATGCAAGAAAACAATTAAGTAATATTGAACTGCTGGCCACGCTAGCCACTAGAGAGCGTCAAGTTTTTGACTTTATTGTTAAAGGAATGCGCACTAAAGAAATTAGCGATGTGCTAACTATTAAAGCAAATACCGTTTCTACGATTAAGAAAGTGATTTTTAGAAAATTAAAAGTGAATTCCAATATAGAACTATTCAAGATTGCACAAGAATGTAATTTGGTATAATTTATCTATTAAAAGATATAATCATTTTAGAATTGAATTTTTAAACTGCCAAACACTCCAAAATTTTGCACAGGTTGCATTCTTGAAGGAGCGAAATTCGCAGGATAAGGAGGAGCCTGCCTCCAAACAAAGTCAATTCTAAAGAATTTAAATATATTATCAAATCCAGTTCCATATTCCAAATAAGTATGATCTCTTAATGATCTTAATTGATAAGGTCCAAGTTCAGTTCTATTAAATGCTTTATTAGCATTATTCATATTTCCCCAAACCCCTTTTATATTCCAAAATTGTCTAATTTTTGTTTTTCTTAAAAAAGGAACAAGATTAATTAATTTCTTTTCAATATTGTGTTCAAATTGAAACCCTGCGTAAGTGTCGCTGTAATATTCAAAACGGTTCATTAAGTTAAATGCATTTTTGTTATAAACAAATACCTCATTTCCAGGGTGAAGTTCTAATAACATAAATGGTAAACTATCACCATAAATTTTACCTCCATAAACATTATAACTTAGCGTCCCAAAATTTGGAACTCTAACTCTTTGACTAATAGACGCATTTATTTTATTGTAATTATAGTTACTACCCACTAATCCATTTACTGCTTGGCTTATATTTAGTTCATAGATTGGTTTATTACCCTTGAATCTTATTTTTCTTCTATTGGTTTCAATTTTACGCTCACCTGGTGCATATCTTAATCGGTATAAAATGTTTGCATTAATAATTTTCCCATTGGTAAATTGGTCTTTGTTTGGAAGAGGCGTGTAGGGCTCATATTCAGTTCTACTTAAAATGATATTATTGCTTAATCCTGATTCCCAATCTTTATTAACGCTTAATTTATACTCATGAATTCCAAGAAATTTTTGAGGAATACCAGGTCTTCTAAATGTTTGAGAAAAAATATTATCAGTAGTAATATCCTCTTCGCTAAATCGAACCCTTCCATTATCTAAGTCGTTTAAGTAAGAAAAATCTGTACTTAAACCTTTTGTTTTTTTGAATCTATACACTACTCCAAGATTCTCTTTAAATTTAGCATCTTTCATTCCATAGGCTAAATATCCATAAAGCCTCCAATTTTTACTAAACTGTTCTGTTGTACCAAGGTCAAATCTTAATCTTGTTTTCTCTAATTGATTGCCGCTAACCCATTTATACCAAGGTCCAATTTCTATGGGACCAAACTTTCGATGACCATCCACTAAGAATTCAAAATTTCTAACATAGTCCTTGAAAATTGGAATTGATTTTAAAGTATCAATCATGGTTAGAATATTGCTTTCGTTTTTATTTAAGTTTTCGTGTCTTTTTGCAATCCAATAGTTTTTGTCTTGGATATTTGAATCATCTAAATAAATGGTTACATTATTCTTTTTATTTTTTTCTATTTCTTGTTTAATAATTTTTTCATCAAAATTAAATTTTTGATAAGAGTTACTTTTCCGCACAATTAAAGTTAATTTGTCTTTTGGAAAAGGAGAGAAGTCGGCTGTGATTTTATCTTTTGAAAATATAAGTTTACCAGAGGCTATCTTTTCAAACTCCTGATTAATATTTAATCTATTCACAAAATTGATGTCAGCAGTTTTTGATACATTTAAATTAATCTTATGAATGGCAAATGAAGTTGCGTCAATCCATGCATCGCCAATGAAAGTATTTTCACCCTCATTTAAAGGAGTAAATAATAAGTGAAACACTTTATGTCCTTTTATATACTGCGTATCGGCACCTCGATATTTATAAAATTTATCTCCAAAATCACTGATGGGACTTATGAATTCTTTACCCAATAATTTGATATAATTATCGTAGATATTTATATTTTGATTAATGCCACCAACTATTTGCATTATTTGCTCGCTCTTGATACCATGTGATTGAGCAGCTTTTATAATTTCTCTAGTTTTATTAGGAGTTTTAGTATAGTAATAATCCGATATGGACTCCGTCATTAAAAAAGGTAAAAAGGGCTTTTCGTCTGATACGCTATCAATATTATCTAAGATGAATGAAAATGGTTTTAAGAAAGGAATATTGCTAAAACTATTTCTGTTGACATTGTTTAAATCCAATTCTAGTTTATTGTAAAGCTCGCAACTATATATATCGTAATTATAGGGGTTGTTATTGATTTTATTTTTTACTACTTGTTTCCACCATCTATCGCCTTTATTAAATTTTGATTTTACAGTTACTCCTTCATTTGTGCTTAAATTTTCGAGTGTTAATTTAAAATTTAAATGTTCAATATCTTTTATGGAGAATTTGCTTGGTTCAAATCCTACATAACGAATAATTATAGAATCCTTAGGATGTGTTGATTTTGTAATGGTGTAATTTCCAACACTATCACAGATAACTCCAGTTTTCGCAATTTTCCATTTTAGTGATGCATAGGGAATAGGTTCATGGGTAAACCCGTTTAATACAACTCCTGTGTATTGGTTAGAACTTTGCGCATTGGCTAAACCAATATTTATGAATAGGATTAGTAAATAAAGTAGTCTGCGCAGTTTCATAGTTGATGTATGAAAATACGTAAGAAAGTTTAAATATTTTATTTATGTTTCATACATATTCAATTAATAGTGAACATTGATTCACACATCAAAATTTGAATTCAAATTGGATAAAAATTTCAGTGTTTAAACTTTTTTTTGCCAATGTCTTAAAATTCAGAGGATTGCTCCCTTTGGTCGCATCCTTTTCGCAGTTGCCTTACTCAAAGCCCTCGGATAGTTGCTTCGCAACATCCTTTTCGCATTGGTCGTACCAAGAGGATTGCTCCCTTTGGTCGCATCCTTTTCGCATTGGTCGTACCAAGAGGATTGCTCCCTTTGGTCGCATC
>CAIQQR010000072.1 GCA_903874055.1 uncultured Bacteroidota bacterium
GCACTTGTATCCTTTGGCATGAGCGGAAAAGTTTTCCATGCTCCATTTATTGCAGCCAACCCCCATTTTAATTTAGTGGGAAGTTGGGAGCGCTCTACAAAAAATATTGAGGCGGCCTACCCTGGCACTAAATCCTATAATAGCTACGAGGAATTATTAGCCGATACAACCATTGATTTAGTGGTAGTGAATAGCCCCAACGATTCCCACTTTGCCTATGTTAAAAGTGCATTATTGGCTGGCAAGCATGTGGTGTGTGAAAAAGCATTTACCAATACATCGGCAGAGGCACAGGAATTAGATGAGCTTGCCAATAAGAAAGGATTAAAATTAGCCGTGTATCAAAACAGAAGATACGATGCCGATTTTTTAACACTTCAACATTTAATTAAGGAAGGTGAAATTGGTGATTTATTAGATGTACAAATATCATTTGAGCGTTATAGAACTACATTGAGTCCGAAGAAACATAAAGAAGCCGTAACACCAGGTGCAGGTTTATTGTACGACCTAGGCCCGCATTTAGTAGATCAGGCTTTAGTATTATCCGGCATACCACTAGCCGTTTTTGCGGATATAAGAATTACGCGCAAAGTTTCTTTGGTGGATGATTACTTCAGCATGATTTTATATTATCCTAGCCACCGCATAACCTTAACAAGTGGTATGGTATTTATGACACAATTACCAGGCTATAAAGTATATGGAACTAAAGGAAGTTTTATTAAAAACAGATCTGATATACAAGAAGCAGAATTAATTGCAGGCAAAAAGCCGGGTACTGAAAATTGGGGCGTGGAAGCAGCAGCGGATTACGGCACTTTATATACGGACCACAATGGACTCATTACAAATAGAATAGTTCCAAGTATTCCTGGCAACTATGGTGTGTTTTATGAAAAAATGGCGGATGCTATTTTAAACAATGCACCAGTTCCCACAACCGCTCAGGAAGGTAAAAATATTATTCGCATATTAGAGGCTGCTCGTAATAGTGCATTTAATAAAAGAGTAGTAGGCGTATAATTAAATAATCGTATTCGAAAAGATCAGATGGCACACGCTTACTTAACCACAATTAAAAAGATATACGCAGCCAATGGCAATGCTACTATTGCCAAAGGTGCAAAAGCCTATTTGCTGAATCAGTTTGAATTTTATGGTATTAAAACACCATTAAGACGACAAATTTGCAAGGCGTTTTACAAAGCCAACCCTATAAAGGATCATAATGAGTTAAGCACACTCGTAAAAGAATGTTTTGCCGAACCACAAAGAGAGTTGCATTATTTTGCCATTGAACTTTTAGGGTATCATAAGAAATTATGGTCCAAAAAAACATTGCAGCTCATTGAATGGATGATTACCCATAATAGTTGGTGGGATTCAGTGGATAGCACCAATACCCATGTAATTGGTAAATTCTTTTTATCTTACCCGGAATTTATAAATGAGTATACTTTTAAATGGAATCGTTCCAGCAACAAATGGTTACAAAGAATGAGTATTTTATTTCAGTTGATGTACAAAGATAAAACCAACACTACCCTACTCACAGAATACATTGAGCATACTCAATTAGAAGAGGATTTTTTTATTCGCAAGGCCATTGGCTGGGCACTACGTAGTTATGCAAACACGGATGCAAAATGGGTAGTAAAATTTGTTAAGTCGCATCCGCAGCTTTCTAACTTGTCCAAACGAGAAGCGCTGAAGCATCAGTAAATATATTTGTGAAACGTTTTTACAAAAATTTATACACCAATTCATACTTTCCA
>CAIQQR010000073.1 GCA_903874055.1 uncultured Bacteroidota bacterium
CTAAATTAAAATGGGGGTTGGCTGCAATAAATGGAGCATGGAAAACTTTTCCGCTCATGCCAAAGGATACAAGTGCTGTGTTTATCATAGTTCAAATTTAAGAAAAACTAAGCAGGGTTTATAAACAAAATACCTCCCGAATATTCGGGAGGTATTTTAAAAATCAATAAGATGCGAATGCATCTGATGTGTCAATTAGTGTTCGGCTTTATATTTTATAAAAGCCGTATAAATATTAACCCGCAACTTGCTTCCTGATGATATTTAATGCACCACCTGCTTTAAACCACTCAATTTGTTGTTGGTTATAAGTATGGTTTGCTTTAATAGTGTCCGTGCTTCCGTCTTTATGTGTTAATACTAAAGTTAACGGTGTGCCTGGAGCAAAACTAGTTAAGCCAGTTACATCAATACTATCGTCTTCCTGAATCTTATCATAATCGGTTTTGTCTGCGAAAGTTAAAGCCAACATACCTTGCTTTTTCAAATTGGTTTCGTGGATACGCGCAAATGATTTAGTCAATACCACACGAACACCTAAGTGACGTGGTTCCATAGCAGCGTGCTCACGAGAACTTCCTTCACCGTAGTTTTCATCACCTACTACGATGGTTCCAATACCAGCAGCTTTGTATGCTCTTTGTGTATTAGGTACGGTATCGTAGTTGCCATTAATTTGACTCTTAACATTGTCTGTTTTTTCATTGAAGAAGTTAACAGCACCAATTAATAAGTTGTTAGAGATATTGTCTAAGTGACCACGGAACTTTAACCATGGACCAGCCATAGAAATATGATCCGTTGTACATTTTCCTTTTGCTTTAATTAATAATCTTAAAGATTTTAAATCCGTTCCTTCCCATGCTGCAAATGGATCTAATAATTGTAAACGCTTTGATGTTGGATCAACTGCTACAACCACTTTAGAACCATCTTCGGCTGGTGCTTGGAAACCTGCGTCCTCTACAGCAAAACCTTTTGTTGGCAATTCATCACCAGTTGGGGCATCTAACATTACTTGCTCACCCTTATCGTTTGTTAAAGTATCGGTTAATGGATTGAATGTTAAATCACCCGCAATAGCCAATGCTGTTACAATTTCAGGAGAAGCAACGAATGCATAAGTATTTGGATTACCGTCCGCACGCTTTGCAAAGTTTCTGTTGAAAGAGTGAACGATGGTATTTTTTTCTTTCTTCTCTGCACCTACACGCTCCCACATACCAATACAAGGTCCACATGCATTTGCAAATACTTTCGCACCAATTTGGCTGAATACATCTAAGAAACCATCTCTTTCAATCGTATATCTTACTTGCTCAGAACCTGGTGTGATCATGTATTCTGCTTTTGTAGTCAAACCTTTTTGCGCTACTTGTTTTGCTAAGCTTACAGCACGGCTAATGTCTTCATAGGAAGAGTTGGTACAACTACCAATTAAACCAACCTCTACTTTTGTAGGCCATCCGTTTGCTGCAGCTACTTCTTTCATTTTAGAAATAGGTGTTGCTAAATCTGGAGTGAATGGTCCGTTTAAGTGTGGCTCTAATGTATTTAAATCTATTTCAATGACTTCATCAAAATATTTTGTTGGATCGGCATATACTTCAGCATCTGCAGTTAAGTGTTCTGCAACAGTGTCCGCTAAAGCAGCAACATCTGCACGGCCTGTTGAACTTAAATAGCGGCTCATGCTTGCATCGTAACCAAATGTAGAAGTTGTAGCACCAATTTCGGCACCCATATTACAAATAGTTCCTTTACCTGTACAACTCATGCTTGTTGCACCTTCCCCAAAATATTCTACAATGGCACCCGTACCGCCTTTCACGGTTAAGATACCAGCTACTTTTAAGATCACATCCTTAGGAGCAGTCCAGCCATTTAATTTTCCAGTTAATTTAATACCAATTAATTTAGGCCATTTTAATTCCCATGCCAAGCCTGCCATTACATCACAAGCATCAGCACCACCAACACCAATCGCTAACATACCCAAACCACCTGCATTCACCGTGTGAGAATCGGTACCAATCATCATACCCCCTGGGAAAGCATAGTTTTCTAAAACTACTTGGTGAATAATACCTGCACCTGGCTTCCAGAATCCTAAACCATATTTGTTAGACACAGAAGCTAAGAAATCATATACCTCTTTACTTTCTGTTGTTGCTACTTGTAAATCTTGTTTTGCTTCTACTTTTGCAGAAATCAAGTGGTCACAATGCACTGTACTTGGCACCGCTACTTTTGGACGACCTGCTTGCATAAATTGTAATAATGCCATTTGCGCTGTCGCATCTTGCATGGCTACACGGTCTGGTGCAAAATCCACATAAGAACCACCTCTTGCGAAGCTTTCTAACTTTTGATCACTATGTAAATGCGAGAATAAAATTTTCTCTGACAAAGTCAATGGACGACCTAACATTTTACGAGCTGCATCCACTTTTGCTGGCATTTCAGCATACAATTTTTTGATCATTTCGATATCAAAAGCCATAGTTGTATATTTTGGTGTTAAAAACTGACGCAAAGGTAAGCCAAAATGCCGATTTTTTTTGATAGATTTGGGTACAAAATCGCCTATCTAGATGCAAAAATTGAAGGATTTTTTAGAATTACACGCTTTTGGAGTTTGTTCGGCTATCGGGGAGCGCTTGGGCATTGCCAGTTCTAGAATTAGAATGTGGTTTATTTATATTTCTTTTTTAACCTTTGGCTCGCCAGTCATTATTTATATGGTCTTGGCTTTTGTAAGAAGTATTAAGCATTATATACTTCAGGGAAAAAGAAATCCCCTAAAATACTAAATCACTGCTTTTCTTAAACGAACCAATTTTTCTAATAATGGTTCTAGTAATTCTAATCTTAACATGTTGGCGCCATCACTTTTTGCCACCGCAGGGTTGGGATGCGTTTCTATAAATAAACCATCAGCGCCAGTAGCAATCGCCGCTTTTGAAATAGTTTCTATTAATGCAGGATTACCACCTGTAACGCCACTTGTTTGATTCGGTTGTTGTAAAGAGTGCGTGCAATCCATAATTACTGGAACATTGTTCTCTGCCATGGCAGGAATATTTCTGTAATCCACCACCAAGTCCTGGTAACCAAAAGTATTTCCTCTTTCAGTTAACATTATTTTATCATTGCCTGCTAATTTAATTTTATCTACTGCAAATTTCATAGAAGCACCACTTAAAAATTGTCCTTTTTTTACATTCACAATTTTACCTGTTTCAGCAGCAGCAATTAATAAATCGGTTTGACGACAAAGAAAAGCGGGTATTTGTAAAATATCAATAAACTCCGCAGCAATCGCAGCTTCGTCGTGCGCGTGAATATCGGAAGTGGTTGGCACATTATATTTTGCACCCACTTTTTTGATGAGTTCCATTCCTGTATTATCACCAATGCCGGTAAATGAATTGGCACTTGTTCTGTTGGCTTTTCGATAGCTTGCTTTAAATACATAAGGGATTCCTAAATTCTTGCAAATGGTAGACACTTTTTCACCAATCTCCATTACTAAGTCCTCACTTTCTACAACGCAAGGACCAGCAATTAAAAAAAAATTATTAGCGTCGTATTGTTGATGCTTAAAATGTTCTTGTAAATAATTAGGAATCATAATATTCGTTTTGCGTTCACAAAGGTACGCAAAATAATAAACAGGTTAGGGGATTAAAATCTTAATCCAACCGTGATTCCTGCGCCTCTGATGCCCGCCCATGGACCCTCTGTATTGGTTATAATACTATTGCCCGAAACGATGGTGTTTAAATGAAAAGGATTAGCATTGGTTTGGTCAATAGTTGATTTTAAGGCATTTAACGCAGGTGTTGCAATAATAGCTGGGGTATTAGTAGGTAAATCTGCTTGCAACTTTCCATTGGAAGTTCCATAATGACCGCCAATAACCCAAAAGTCTAATACTAGTTTTGTCAATAATTGGTACTGCATTCCAAAGTAAGCACCCACACTTTGAGAGCGAATGGTCCCTGTTAAATTTGCAGAAGTGGAAATGGTTTGAGCCGGTAAACTCACCCCTTGTACAGGTGCGGGGGTATAAGTGTATTTGTAATTCACGGGTACTTCCACTTCCATGTTACCAAACCTTGCATAAGGGGCAATGTAAAATCCTGACATTTTTTGAATGCCTAAATAAAATCTACTTTCAACGGTAATGGAATTATTAGCTACTTTGAAATTGTCAAAATTGATATTTGGGTTATCTATAAATTGTTTTGCCAATTCTTTTAAGGGTAGATTCCTTTTTGGCATGGTGGCATAGCTCACTGATAAAGACATGAAATGATTCAAGCTCTTCTCAAATGTTAAATTATAATTTTGAAGTGCGTCAGCAGACAAATTGGTTTTTAAAATGTGATCCCCGCCAATCAAACTTTGTGCATTTGAAATTGTATAAATGCAAATAAGGGCAACAACTATAAAAAGTTTTTTCATCTTTCGTTACTTTTAAAATTCGTATTAAAAATCCAGTATTGCAACAGGGGATATTGCTTATGCTGCGTTTAAATCTGCAACCGTTCTTTTATCTAAAATTGCCAAGGTATTGTCTCTAACTTCAATCATTACTTTATTGATACCACATTTTTTTTCATTGCAAGTTTCACATTTTTTATAAAAGTGTAAACTCACACAAGGTAATAATGCAATGGGTCCTTCAATGGTTCTGAAAATGGCAGATAATTTTATTTTTTCAGGAGGCATTGCAAATAAATAGCCGCCATGCTTTCCCTTTTTACTTTCTAAAAATCCAGCTTTTCTGAGTTCAAGTAATATGTTTTCTAAAAACTTTAAGGGAATCTTTTTTTCTTCTGCAATTTCTGCAATCAGAATAGGTGATGCTGTTTGCTTACCTACCATATAGGATAAAGCCTGTAATGCGTATTGTGTTTTTTTCGATAACATATTATAATCCTAAAACTTCTTTCATGGTAAATATACCATTTTTTTTATTGGCAAATTCTGCAGCCAAAACTGCGCCACTTGCAAAACCTTTACGGGTATGCGCAGTATGTACAATTTCAATAGTATCAATAGGAGAGCTATAGGTAACGGTATGTGTGCCAGGTGCAGGATCAATTCTTTCCGAAGTAATAACAAGGTCCGAAGGGGTTAAGGAAGGAGCGTTTACCCATTGATTTTTACGGCCTATGTTCGCCAAAATTTGTTCAGCTAATGAAATGGCAGTGCCACTTGGGGCATCTTTCTTTTCGGTATGGTGCAGTTCAACCATAGTTACATCATACTCATTATAAGGCTCCATTAATTTTGCCAATTGCTTATTTACTTCAAAAAACAAGTTCACGCCAATACTATAATTACTGCTATATACCAAGCATCCATTATGAGCTGTACAAGCTGCTTCAATTTCATTCCAATTATCCAACCAGCCAGTGGATCCACTTACAACAGGAACGCCCAATTCGATACATTTTTTTACATTCTCATAAGCACTATGCGGTCCCGTAAATTCAATAGCAACATCGGCCTTTGCGATATTTTCTTTTGTAAATTCATGCGCATTTTGAACATCAATTTTTAAAACAATTTCATGTCCTTTTGCTACCGCTACTTCTTCGATCGCATTGCCCATTTTACCATATCCAATTAATGCTATTTTCATATTCGTATAATATTAATATTCGCTAATAATTTCTAATTCTTTTTTATTTACTCTGTGCATTTTTAAAATGCAATTGTAAAGATAATCCTGTTTGTTGATATTGGGGTTGCACCGTTGGCTTGATACTCATTGCCAAATTAGGACTAATGTCAAATTCTTTTAAATGACCTGAAACGCTTGCATCTACTACGTTTAACCCCCATCCAAGAATAAACCATAAAACAGAATAGTCCCTGTCTTTTCTAAAACTATTTCGATAACTCTGTAAAGAACCTATACTTAAGTTTTTTAAGGTAGGGTCTATTTTAGCTAAGTCCGAGTTATCTCCATTTTGTGCTTTGAATTTTGCTGAATAAGCAAACTTGGTTTTATTATACAAATCATCATTGTAAATATAGGTAGCAACAGGAATTGCTAAAGCACCGTATACTATAGGGAGTTTCCAATATTGTTTATTATAAATCTGACCAAGCCCGGGCATAATTGCTGAATATTTTGCAGACAATATTGGATTGTGGTGCTTGATTGTATCTGCACTTTTTATATAAGCTGAATCTTGCCCCCAACTATTTTGCTGAAACAATAGTATGCCTAAAAAAAGGATTACTAGCTTGGTACTAGCTAATGCTAACTTGCATTGCATCTAATATCGTATTTAATCCATTGATGTCATTATAAGAAATGGTAATGCTACCGCTTCCATTTTTTTGTTGTTGCAATACAACTTTTGCAGACAAATGGCTTGCTAATTTATCTTCCAATCTTTTATATACTGCAGATAGTTCGTTTTTCTTAGTTGCCTTTGGTGTCTTGCCAGCTGCAGCGCTTGTTTTTTTAACCAACTCTTCCGTTTGACGAACAGTTAATCCTTTTTCAACAATTTCTTTGAATAAAAAAAGTTGCTGATCAATTTCTTTTCCTATTAAAATTTTTGCCAAGCTAACGCTTAATGTTCCTTTGCGCACTGCAGCTTGAATCACAGGAGGCAAATCTAAAAGACGAATATAATTGGCTACGGTTGAACGGTCTTTACCCATACGCTCGGAAACTTTTTCTTGCGTATAGTTTAATTCTTGCATCATTCTTTGGTAGCTTAATGCAACTTCAATTTCGTTTAAATCAACTCTTTGTAAGTTCTCTAATAAAGCAAGCTCTAATAATTCCTGATCATTCCCTTGTCTAACATAAGCAGGTATATCAGAAAGTCCTGCCAATTTAGCGGCACGGAATCTTCTTTCACCCGCAATCAATTGGTATTTGCCGTTTGGTAATAATGCAACCGTAATAGGCTGAATGATATCGTGTAACTTAATAGAATGTCTTAATTCTTGTAAAGCTATTTCGTCAAAATCTTTTCTTGGGTTCTTAGGATTAACTTGAATATCACTTAATGGAATACGGTTGGTAGCCACTGCTTTTTGAATTGTTTCAGTTTCTACCTTACCCGCTGGATTTTTATATTCAGCGTGGATGTTTTTTAATAGAGACCCAAGTCCCTTTCCAATCATATCTTTATTAGGTGCACTCTTGCTCATAGTTAATCAATTATTCGCTCGGCATTTGTCATTTTAGTCATGCCATTTTTTTGTAAAATTTCTTTCGCCAAGTTTAAATAGTTTACTGTACCCTTACTGTCGGCATCATATAAAATCACGGGCTTGCCCACACTTGGTGCTTCACTTAAACGGGTGTTTCTGTGAATGATGGTAGAGAAAACCATGTCGTCAAAATGCTTGCGCACTTCACTTACTACTTGGTTGCTTAAACGTAAACGACCATCATACATGGTCATTAAAATTCCTTCAATTTGCAAATTTGGATTCAATCTGCTTTGTACAATTTTAACAGTATTTAATAATTTACCCAAACCTTCTAATGCAAAAAATTCACATTGAACCGGAACGATAACACTATCCGCTGCAACTAATGAATTCACTGTAATCAATCCTAAAGAAGGTAAACAGTCAATAATGATAAAGTCGTATTGATCTTGAATAGGTGCGATTAATTCTTTTAATACATTTTCTCTATTCGGAAAATTAACCAATTCAATTTCAGCACCAACTAAATCGATATGTGAAGGGATTAAATCTAAATGTGGTATTTCAGTTTTTAAAACAATATCAGCAAGTGGGGTATGGTTAATCATACCATCATATAAACTGGTAGTAACGTTTTGTAAATCAAAACCTACTCCGGTGGTACTATTGGCCTGAGGGTCCGCATCAATCAATAGGGTTCTGTATTCTAAAACAGCCAAACTTGCAGCAATATTAATTGCCGAGGTCGTTTTGCCAACGCCGCCTTTTTGATTTGCAATTCCGATTATTCTTGCCATAAAATGGATATCCTTAATTTATTCCAAAAATAAGGCTTTTGGTACTATTTTTGTCCTTTAAATCCCTATATGCGCAACCCCATTTTTATTTCTATCCTGCTATTAGTGTTATTAGCGATCGATTTTTACATATTTCAGGTAATTAAGCACCTTTTACAGGGTAGTAACAGCAGTGTAAGAACGGGTATTAGTATTTTTTATTGGGGTTTATGCATAGTTTGTTTGGGCGCGCTTTTATTGTTCCCCTATAGTACCAATCCTTATTTTAGACAGTATATTTTTTCAATAAGTATGGGGTGGATGTTTACCCAGCTCATAATGGCCTTGATTTTTTTAATTGATGACATTCGAAGGGGTACTTTTTGGACCCTCAGCAAGCTCACTTCGTCCACAGGAGCACAATTTATAAATACCGAAAACGGGATTCCAAGATCTACCTTTTTAAGCTGGTTAGGTATTGGCTTGGCCTCCACACTTTTCTTTTCTTTAATTTATGGTTTTGGCAACAAATACAATTACAGAGTTATTAAAAAGAAAATCACTTTAAATGGATTGGCGGATGCTTTTAAAGGGTTTAAAATTATTCATATTAGTGATATTCACAGCGGTAGTTTAAGAGATAAAGAAGCAGTTCAAAAAGGGATTGATTTAATTAAAAGCCAGCAGGCAGATTTAATATTATTTACGGGCGATTTAGTTAATGACAAAGCCACTGAAATGCATGATTGGATGGATGTATTTAATCAACTGTCTGCACCGCATGGTGTTTTTAGCACTTTGGGAAATCATGATTATGGAGATTATGTACAATGGGGCACGGCTCAAGCTAAGCAGCAAAATTTAGAAGATCTAAAAAAAGTACATGCTCAATTAGGATGGAGATTATTGATGAATGAGCATGTTAAAATTGAGAAGGATGGTGCAGCATTACAATTAGTGGGCATTGAAAATTGGGGAGCGAAAGCAAGATTCCCTAAATATGGAAAATTGGATAAAGCAATGGAAGGTATTCATCCAGATCATCCTATTATTTTAATGAGTCATGACCCTAGCCATTGGGAAGCACAAGTAATTACTGAATATCCTCAGATACAATTAATGTTGGCCGGCCATACACATGGCATGCAATTTGGATTAGAGAACCCATACTTTAAATGGAGTCCTGTGCAATGGGTGTACAAGCAATGGGCGGGCATTTATAAAAATGGTAACCAACAATTATATGTAAATAGAGGCTTTGGTTTTATTGGTTATCCAGGAAGGGTAGGAATTTTACCTGAGATCACACTTATTGAATTAGCATAATTTTTTAAAACAGAGTTATATGAAAAAATATTTTGGAGTTTTAATTGCCATTTTTTGTTTGTCTAATTTACAAGCGCAGGATAAGTTTGCAATGGGTATTAAAATTGGACAAAATTTTTCCAGCGTGAACGATGTTGCAGTGGATCATAATACTGCATCCTATCATGCAGGAGTAACTACTTTTTTTAAAGTAACCGATAAAATTGGAATAGCGCCAGAAATTATTTTATCTCAAACAAAGTTGGAAACAACACCTCCAGTTACTAGCTTAATGGGAAATGGTAGCTTGCAGCCGGAAACTTATCATTTAAATTATTTATCTATCCCTTTGCTTTGTGAGTTTAAGCCGATTCAAAAATTTTCAATTCAAGCAGGCCCACAGTATAGTATTTTGTTAGATCAAAAAAAAGATGGTGTTGGCAATGCAAGCATGGCGTTTAAAAATGGCGAGTTCGCATTTGTTGGTGGCGCTAAGTTTGATTTAGGTGGCTTTTTTCTTTATGGCAGATACGTAGTAGGGCTACAAAACATAAATGAATTGCAGGACCAAACAAAATGGAGAACCACGCAATGGCAACTTGGTGTTGGAATGAAATTATTTAATTTTTAATTCCTTTTTAAGCGCCGTTAAGTCGGCATTTAATTTTTCTAATGCTTTATTTTGATCATTAATAAAGCCATTGTCATTTAAAGCACCCACTACCGCATTCATTTCAGCTTCGCTTTCATACACCATTTTTCTAAATGGATTTGAATAATCCTTGGCCCTGGTATTTTGAATACGTACTGTTATATCCGTTTTAATTTCTAAATAAGTATCTAGCCAATTGGTAAACTGAACTGCACTTAATTTGCTTAATGGCTTTCCTGTTAATGTTTCTAGGCAATAAAGTGCATGATTGTCTTTTCTAGAAAGATATTTTTCAGATTCTGCCTCGTAAAATGCATGTACTTCATCCCAACTAGTAATGCTATTGTTTTTAATTTTATTTAAAAGCCCATCAACATTTTTTTGTGGAATTAATTGACCTCCAATATTGGTCCAAGTTAAATTGGTTGCTGATAATTTTACTTGTTGAAGTGTACTAATAATTGCCTTCCCTTTTTTGTTTTCAGTTATTTTAAGGGCAGCTTCGATACCGTAAATGAAAATGATTTTTTCAAACATATGGTAGGCATCGTAAGATTTTATCAGTTTTGCTTTACGTTTACTGTTCTCAAATCCATTCACTACAACAACTAAGCTATCAATTTCTTTCTTAGTTTTTGTTTTCAAAAGGGTAGTGCCCAATGCCAATAATTTAGCATCCTCAATATCAGCACTCTTTTTTTCTTTTAATAATTGCGCGGTTGCTACTGCTTTTGCAATAACGCTCCTTGCATTCACCAATTCATTTACAGAATCTGGTGCTAAATAGCCGTATTCATAAATAGGTGTTTTGTATTTACGCTTGTCTCTATCCACATATTTCCATGCATTTCTAGCTAAGGCATAAAAATTATACAAGAACCAATAGCCTGGCATAATAACCAATTCATCTTTTAAAGGGTCGTTGCTAATTAATGAAAAAGGAATTGGAATATTTAATTCATAATTGTAATCGCCTTTGTTTAATAAAGAGAAACTTGCAAAAATTGAATTGTGTTTAATGCTCACACATAGCCCTGGCCAAAAGCCTCTTCCCATTATCACTTCTCCGTCAGCACCACGACTATTGTGATTGGATCCAAGTGTTGCACCGGCAGCAATATTACTTTGACCCATTACCAATGCAGCACATAAAAAACTATTATTATGGTGTTGTTCATGTGCTGGGAATATCAATGAATTTAATACCTCGCAACATGAGATTGTAGCATTAGGTCCAAGAAAAGAGTTAATTAATCTTGCACCATATTTTAACTGAGAGTAGTCGGACAATACAAAACGAACTGCTTTAATGCCATAAAATATTCTACACCCGTATCCAATAATACCATTAACCAATTCACAACCTTCACCCACCTGTGATTTTGCAAGGGGATGTGAGTTAATAGTTACGTTTTTAATTTTATTGGCTCCTTTTAAATAGGCGTCTTCTCCAATCCAAACGTCTTTGATAATTTTACAATTCTTAATGACTGTACGGTCTCCAACTTTTCCATAGTAACCCAATTTATTGTCAAATTGGTTGTCAGTTAATTCAATAAATTTTTGTTGCAGCAACACATCGTTACGATGTCTTGTCCATAAATAGGCGTCGCCAGCAGTCATGCCATTAAATGGCAATACTTTTCGGCCAGTATTTTCATTGCAAAGTTCCAACCAAATTCTTACCGATTCAGATTCTCCTTTTTTAATAATACCATTTCCAAACTTAGCATGATTCGTAGTTACTAATTCATTTACATTATTGATAATTACTTCATTGCCTAATATGTAATGTGACATATAATTCACATTGTGCACCGAAACATTATTTCCAAAGTCACAACTAATAATGGTTGAATTGTATATACCAATAGGAACAATTAAATCACTAAAACTTAAACAACTGTTCTCTAAATTTCCAATTCGGATTAATCCAAAAAAGGAACAGTTTTTAACTAACTCAGGATTAAATTCATTGGATACTAAAATATTGCCCCAATCATCACTAGTATTTCTATTACGTACTAAAATTTCAATTTCTAATGCCGATAATTTACGGTACTCAATGCCGCTTCTGTTTTGTTTGTTTCTTAAATAGTATTCATCTTTCCCTTTTGGCAAGTCTGTAATAAAGCCATAGCCTAATTGGTTGAGTGCAATTTTCTTAATGTTATTCATATAAAATACTAGTTAAATAAAGTGGGATGTTTTTTATTCCAGTTGGTATTGTCCTGATACAATTTTGCAATATTTAAAATGGTTCCTTCGTCGTATAAGTTACCTACAAAGCTAATGCCGGTTGGTAAGTTGTATTTACTATCAAATCCTGTTGGCAAACAAACCACTGGGTGTCCAGTTAAATTAGTAATGGCAGCTTGATTTCCTTCAACGCCTCTTGAAGGGCAAATAATAACATCATATTTACTTATAACTTCGTTTACTTTTTGCATTAATAAAGTACGATGTCTTTGTGCATTGATGTATTCAACTGCAGGTACAAATCTTGCTGTTCTAAATTGGTTAGGCCAATCATATTTAGTTTGTCTAGTTAATTCGTCATCAATATTTAATCTTGTCATTTCGTCAAATTGAGCAGCACATTCCACACCAATCACCACATCCATAATATTGAAATTGTACACGCCACTATCTGGGAAATCGACCGGAATTAATTTAACACCTAACTTTTTATAGGTTGCTAAAACTTTCCACTCACTTCGGTTGGTATCTTTTATTTTATCAAAATAGTTTTTAGCATATGCAATGCGTAATTTTTTTACATCCTTGATTGGGGTGTAATCAAAAGGGGCATTGTTGGCAGATAAATCTTTTCCATCAGTTCCGTGAATATAATTAAATACAATGGCTGCATCATTTGCACTGCGACAAATAGGGCCAACTTTATCTAAGCTATAACTTAAGGCCATGGCGCCTGACCTACTAATACTTCCAAAAGTGGGTCTTAATCCTGTTGCTCCACATTGAGTGGAAGGGGAAACAATACTTCCGTAGGTTTCAGTTCCAATAGCAAATGGCACAAGTCCTGCAACTGTTGCAGCAGTGGATCCTGCTGATGAACCAGATGATCCATATTTTAAGTTCCATGGGTTTCTTGTCCTTCCTCCATACCAATAATCACCCATTGCTAATGCGCCTAATGTAAATTTAGCTACTAATACTGCACCTGCATTTTTTAATTGCGTGTATACAAAAGCGTCTTCATTAATAGTTTGATTTTTATAAGGAGCGGCACCCCAGGTAGTTTTAGTTCCTTTTACGGCAAACAAATCTTTTAATCCATAAGGAATCCCATGTAGCAATCCTCTGTATTTGCCTTGCGCAATTTCTTCATCTGCTTTTTTTGCTTGGGCGTAAGCGATATCCTCTGTTAAACTAATTACACATTCTAAAGTGTCACCAAATTTTTTAATACGATCAATATAAAATTTAGTAAGCGCTAAGGATGTGATTTTTTTATTTTTAATCAAATAAGCCAATTCACTTATACTATAAAAAGCTAAGTCCTCTTTATGTGTAGGAAGCTCCACTTTAGTTAGCGGGAAGTTTACTACACCTGCTTTTTTATTTTTATTTTGAGGCACGGCAATTTGCCAAGTACTTAACGGAACACTATTTGGTAAGGATAATTGATGCATTGCCTTGTAATTAGCAATATTATCAATTACATCACTATATAAAGTATCAATTTCTTTATATGTAAATTGAAGATCAAAAAGTTTAGCCGCTCCAATTAAATCTGTTTTGGAGATAGTAGTGTCTTGTGCAGAAACTGATCCCCAAAAAACCATGGATAGGATAATAAATAAGTACTTCATGATATAATTAATTTTATTATATCAAAGATACTACCCTCGCTTTGTTTTGTTGCTTGAAAATCTTCTTTTTTGTCCACCTTTGGCACCAAATCCACCTTCATGTTGTGGTGCACGACCTCTTGTGTTTCTTGGTTTTCCCCATCCTGCGTCCTGGGAGGTTTTGTTGGCATGAAATTGCTGCATTGGGTAAGGGTGCTCAAAAATTACAGGTACTTTTTTACCAATCAATTTCTCAATGTCTGCTAAGAACTCTTTTTCTTCAAAATCACAGAAGCTTAATGCAGTTCCTTCTGCTCCCGCACGACCCGTTCGGCCAATACGATGTACATAGGTTTCTGGAATATTGGGGATGTCAAAATTAATAACATGAGCTAATTCATCCACATCAATTCCTCTTGCCGCAATGTCGGTAGCTACTAGTACTCTTGTTGATTGATCTTTAAAATTACTCAAAGCACGCTGGCGTGCATTTTGAGATTTATTACCATGTATAGCTTCTGCAATAATATTATTCTTAGTTAACAATTGAACCACCTTGTCTGCGCCATGTTTGGTTCTTGTAAAAACTAAGGCTGTTTTGATAGCTGGATTTTTTAATACCTCCACTAATAAGGAGTTCTTGTTTACTTTATCAACAAAATAAACTGCTTGATCAATGATTTCAACTGTTGACGAAACTGGCGTTACTGTTACTTTTTCAGGGTTGTGTAAAATGCTATTGGCAAGATTTACAATTTCAGGAGGCATGGTTGCTGAGAAAAATAAGGACTGTCTTTTTTTAGGAAGTACTGCCAATAATTTTTTAACATCATGCACAAAGCCCATGTCCAACATTCTATCGGCTTCGTCCAAAACAAAAAATTCAACATCTCTTAAACTAATAAAACCTTGGTTCATTAAATCTAATAAACGTCCAGGGGTAGCAATAACCACATCCACTCCATTTTTTAATGCAGTTACTTGTGGACCTTGCCCAACGCCACCAAAAATCACAGTGCAATTTAATTGTGTGTGTCGGCCATAAGCATTAAAACTCTCTGCTATTTGTATGGCTAACTCGCGTGTTGGCGTTACAATTAAGCTTTTGATTCTTTTTCTTTTTTCAACTGGTTTCGCTGAAAGTAATTGTATGATAGGGAGTGTAAAAGCGGCTGTTTTTCCGGTTCCTGTTTGGGCACATCCTAACAAGTCTTTTCCTTCCAATAAAATAGGGATAGACTGTTCTTGAATTGGGGTAGGAGTGGTATATCCTTCCTCAAATAATGCCAATAAAATGGGTTCAATTAACCCTAGATCTTTAAAATTCGTACTCATAATGTACTGCAAGGTACGCCTTTTAAATTTGAGGGGCTTTTTAAGGCTTCTTTCGGATCAAATTGTAAGAATTTAATACAAGTGATTGTATGGTCTTGGAAGGAACGATTCTATTAAGGTGCAATGTGTTCCAATGTTTTTTATTCATATGAAATCCTGGAAAAATGGCATCAGGGTACTGATCTCTTTGGTCAATAATATCATCAGGTGTTGCCTTGTAATTCATAGTATTTGGAAAGGACACCAAATCAATAATAAGAAACATTTTTCCTTTTGTTTTTAGTACTAAATTATTTTCACCAAAAGGAAAGCACTCTTCGGTTTCAGGTAAGGAAAGTGCGTAATTTAAAATTTCATCAATTTCCATTTTATAAAGAATACTTTTTCATTTGCTTATGCATAATGGAAAACCAAATAGGAGGGAATAAAGATAATACAATCATGCCTGGATAACCAGTTGGCATTTGAGGCGCTTCCTCCATATTTCTTAATACCTGATATTTACGTGATGCTAGATAATGATGATCGCTATGGCGGCTTAATTCAAATAACATTAACCTTCCAATGACATGATTACTATTCCAACTATGATGAGGTTTTACTCTTTCATATAATTCACCCGTCCCTTTCTCTCTAGTTAAACCGTAATGTTCAATATAATTAACGGTTTCAAGAAGGATTGCTCCCATTAATGCTGCTCCCATAAAATATAACATTATGAAAGTGCCAAAGAAATAATAAATAGCAATTACAAAAGCAATTTGTATTATTTGAAACAAAAACATCTCATTCAATAAATATGGCAATGATCTATTTTTCTTTTTTGCTTCATCCACCGCAATATGCCATGCACTTACATAAGTTCCTATGAAAGTTTGCAACCAAAATGCATAAACAGTTTGCTTATACTTAGCAGTACTTGGATCATGAGGTGTTGCAACATGTTTATGATGTCCTTTATTGTGCTCTATAAAAAAGTGCATGTATAAACTTGTTAGCAATAATAACTTTGCCAAGAACTGTTCAAAAACATTGGTTCTATGTCCTAATTCATGCGCAGCATTAATACCAAATGCACCACATAATAAACCCATTGCAATAATGCGCCCTGCAATATCTACGCCTGACAATTCCTGTTTAAAACTAGTTAAGAAACTAAATAAAAGTAAGTATTGTAATGGTACAGTAAGCCAAATGATAAAGTCATAAAGCTTATTTGATTTTGCTAGTTGTTCTTCGACCTCATTCAGGTTTTTTGGATCAGGAGCTATGAATAATTCCAAAATGGGTATAAAGAAGAATACATATAAAAGGGGAACCCAACACAAGATACCAGTATGGTTAAAAGCCAAATAGCTTAGTAAATACAATACAAATGGAGTTGTATATTTAAACGACTTTGTAAATGCAATCATAGTTAAATGTAAGAATTTTACATTAAAACCACAAAAGTGCAAGCCTAAATCTGGACATGATTATTCTACTGTTACCGACTTAGCTAAGTTTCTTGGCTTATCAACGTCAATGCCTTTGTAGATACCAACGTAGTAACTTAATAATTGTAAAGGAATTACACTTAATAATGGAGCAATTACTTCGTCAATATCTGGTACAAACATAATGTTGTCCGACATGGTAGGAAGTACGGAGTCGCCCATCGTAGCCACTGCAATGACCTGGCCTTTTCTTGCTTTAATTTCTTGAATATTAGAAATTACTTTCTCATAGTACATATCTTTTGTAGCTACAAACACTACTGGTAAATTTTCATCTACCAAAGCAATAGGACCATGCTTCATTTCGGCCGCAGGATAACCCTCGGCATGTATATAAGTAATCTCTTTTAATTTTAAAGCACCTTCCAATGCAATGGGGAAATTGTACCCACGCCCTAAATATAAAAAGTCGCTTGCGCCCTTATATTGTTGTGCGATTCGCTCAATCACCGAAGTATCTGCTAAAATTTCTTTTACTTTTTCTGGAACCGATGCCAATTCATTTACCAAGTGCACATAACGCTCATCGCTAATACTGCCTTTAGCTTTGGCCATTTTTAATGCCATCATAGTTAATACCGCTAATTGTCCAGTAAATGCTTTAGTACTAGCTACTCCAATTTCTGGTCCCGCATGTGTATAAGCCCCAGCATGGGATAAACGTGCAATACTACTTCCCACAGCGTTTACTACGCCAAATATAAAGGCACCTTTTTCTTTAGCACTTTCTAATGCCACCAAGGTATCTGCAGTTTCGCCACTTTGTGAAATGGCAATAATTACATCACCTGGATGTATAACTGGGTTACGGTATCTAAACTCTGATGCATATTCTACTTCAACAGGAATGCGACATAATTCTTCAATCATATACTCTGCAACTAAGCCAGCGTGCCAACTAGTTCCACAAGCTACAATCATTATTCTTGAAGCTTTTGTTAAGGCCTCAATATGGTTGTCTACACCAGCCATTACAATTTGTTGTTGCTCATGTAATAAACGACCTCTTAAACAGTCAAAAATAGTAGCTGGTTGTTCAAAAATTTCTTTCAACATAAAATGGTCATAGCCGCCTTTTTC
>CAIQQR010000074.1 GCA_903874055.1 uncultured Bacteroidota bacterium
TTCTTTGATCATTTGCCTTCTACCGCATTTGCATTATCAAATTTAGATGATAAGAATGGTGCAAATATGTTGTTGGATACTAAAGCAAAAAGATTAACCTATGCGCTGCATGCACCAGCAAATTATAAAGGAAAAATTTTAGAAAACCAACTGGCTGGTTTAGTGATGTTGGTAAATGATGTGGAAGTGCATTGCAGATTAATTGGCACATTTAACGCATATAATTTCTTGGCAGTGTATGGGATTGCTATTCAACTAGGAGAGGCATCTGAAAAAGTATTAATTGTATTGAGTGCATTAACGGGTGCAGAAGGAAGATTTGATTATATCCTTAGCAGTACTAATATTATTGGTATTGTAGATTATGCGCATACTCCAGATGCTTTAGAAAATGTTTTAACCACTATTGCTAAATTAAGAAAAGGGGATGAAGAGGTAATCACTGTGGTTGGATGTGGTGGAGATAGAGATAAAACCAAGCGTCCTATAATGGCTCAAGTAGCATGTGATTTAAGCACTAAAGTTTTTTTAACAAGCGACAATCCACGTTCTGAGGATCCTAATGATATTTTAAATGATATGGAGCAGGGATTAACAAGTGCAGCAAAAAGAAAGTATATCAAAATTACTGATCGTAAAGAAGCAATCAAGGCTGCCATTAGTGTTGCTAAATCTGGGGATATCATTTTGGTTGCAGGAAAGGGGCATGAAAAGTATCAAGAAGTTAAAGGCGTGAAAACACATTTTGACGATAAGGAACAATTACAAAACCTTTTTAAAGAATTCGAAAAATAATCCCCATGTTATATCAATTATTTTCTTTTTTAGACAAGCATTTTAGTATACCAGGATTGGGTGTGTTTCAATTTTTGACTTCAAGAATTGCGATGTCAATATTGCTATCCTTATTTATTGCAACGGTGTTTGGTAAGAGAATGATTTTGTTTTTACAAAAGAAGCAAATTGGTGAGACGGTCAGAGAATTAGGACTTGCAGGGGAACAACAAAAAAAGGGGACACCAACTATGGGCGGGATCATTATTTTATTGAGTGTATTAATACCTACCTTATTATTCGCCAATTTAGATAAAGTGTATATCAGATTAATGATACTTTGTACAGTTTGGTTAGGTATAATTGGTTTTTTTGATGATTATTTTAAAATTCGTGCGCGTAAAAATGCTCAAAGCAAAGGAGAGGCGTATAAGAAACAAAATAGTGATGGTTTGGCTGGGATTTCTAAAATAATTGGTCAAGTTGGTTTGGGTATTATCATTGGCGTTACACTTTATTTTAGTAATGCGGTAACAGTTGAGAGAGAGATTGTTCCCAACACTGCCATTGCTGCTAGCTTGCAAAAAGGAGAGCGTATTGCAAAAGATACCAATATAATTATTAGAAATATAAATGGAATTGAAAGAAGATTTGTAAAAGTAAAAACGCCGATTACTACCATCCCATTTGTAAAAAATCATGAATTTAATTATTCAAAATTAGTGAGTTGGATGGGCTCTGGTGCTGAAAAATATACTTGGATTGTATATATCCTAGTGGTAACATTTATTGTTACTGCTGTATCTAACGGAGCCAATATTACCGACGGATTAGATGGTTTAGCGGCAGGGGTGAGTGCGATTATTGGAGCAGCATTAGGGATATTTATCTATGTAAGTGGTAACTATGTATTTGCAGATTATTTGAACGTGATGTATATCCCCAATCTTGGTGAGTTGTCCATTTTTGTAGGTGCATTTGTGGGAGCTTGTATTGGATTTTTATGGTACAATGCTTATCCAGCACAGGTATTCATGGGGGATACTGGTAGTTTAGCCTTAGGTGGGATTATTGCATCCTTGGCTATTATCGTTAGAAAAGAATTATTGATTCCTATTTTTTGTGGTGTATTCTTAATTGAAAACTTGAGTGTAATTATGCAAGTGAGTTATTTTAAGTATACAAAAAAGAAATATGGCGAAGGACGCAGAATTTTCTTGATGAGTCCATTACACCATCATTATCAAAAGAAAGGATTTCATGAAAGTAAAATTGCAGTGCGTTTTTGGATCATTACCATTTTACTTGTAGTAGCATCTATTTTAACCCTAAAAACACGATAAGAATGACAAAGAAATTAGTCATATTAGGTGCAGGGGAAAGTGGAATAGGAACTGCTTTGTTGGCAAAACAAAAAGGGTATGATGTATTTGTATCTGATGCAAGTGCTATTAAACCAAATTTCCAAAAGGAATTGGAAGACCATCAAATTGAATTTGAATCTGGCTCACATAGTGTTGAAAGAATATTAGCAGCTGATGAAGTAATGAAGAGCCCTGGTATTCCAGATAAGAATGAGTTGGTAAAGGCCATCAGAGAAAAAGGAATTCCAGTAATTAGTGAAATTGAATTTGGATATCGATATAAAGGAAATTCCAAGATTGCTGCAATCACAGGAAGCAATGGTAAAACAACCACTACTTCCTTATTATTTCACATTTGTCAAGTGGCAGAACAAGATGCTGCAATGGTAGGGAATATTGGATTCTCTTTTGCTAGACAAATAGCACAAGATCCAAAATCATTGTATGTGATTGAAGTAAGTTCCTTTCAATTAGATGACATCAAATTTTTCAAACCTGATATCGCTATATTATTAAACATCACAGAGGATCATTTAGATAGATATAACTATGAGTTTGAGCGATATGTAAAGAGTAAATTCAGAATTATCGAAAATCAAACCGAATCAGATTGTTTCATTTACTGTATTGATGATGAAATAATTGTAAAACATTTAGCACTACTAACTTATAATACTAACCCACTACCATTTTCTATGAAACAAGAAGTAAAAAAAGGAGGCTACATCAAAAACGATCAAATGATGTTAAAAATCCAAGAGGAACGTGTAACCATGAGCATTTATGATTTTGCTTTAAAAGGAAAGCATAATGCTTATAACACAATGGCTGCAAGTATTGCGGCTACTACATTAGGAATTAGAAAAGAAAAAATTCGCGAAGCAGTTAGCAATTTCCACAACTTAGAACATAGAATGGAATTTGTTGCTACTGTTAAAGGAGTTGATTTTATAAACGACAGCAAGGCGACCAATGTAAACAGTACATGGTATGCATTGGAAAGTATGCAAAAGCCAACTATTCTTGTATTAGGTGGTGTAGACAAAGGAAATGATTACTCATTAATAGCTGAGTTAATAAAAGAAAAAGTAAAAGCAATTGTATGCATGGGTACTGATAATAAAAAAATCGTAGATTTTTTTAAAGGTATTGTGCCAGTGATTGTGGAAGCTGATAGTGCAAGCAATGCAGTAACTGAATCCTTTAAACTTGCTGAAAAAGGGGAAGTGGTTTTATTAAGTCCCGCATGTGCAAGTTTTGATTTATTTAAAAATTATGAAGACAGAGGTCGTCAATTTAAAGCTGCAGTAAAAGAACTATAAAATGTTTAACCAATCCAACGATAAGCTTTTTTCTCAAATGCCTACTATTAGTGGGGTTAGAGAACACTTGGACCAAAGAACAAGAGGGGATAAATACATTTGGGGGTTAGTAATTGTATTGTCCTTGATTTCAATTTTGGTTGTATACAGTGCTACAGGATCACTAGCTTATAAATCATTGGGTGGTAATACCAGTAAATTTTTGTTTAAGCAATTAGGATTTACGATGGTAGGTTTGGTAATTATATTTGGACTCCATCGTGTTAATTATACTATGTTTTCCAGAATTGCATCTATCATGTATGCAATTTCAATTCCTTTATTAGTTTATACTTTATTTTTTGGAGCAAAAATTAATGATGGAAGTAGATGGATCAAATTGCCCATCATCCACTTGACTTTTCAAACAAGTGATTTGGCTAAGTTGGCTTTATTCATGTTTATTTCAAGAACATTAAGTAAAAAGCAGGATGTGATAAAAGATTTTAAAAAAGGATTTCTACCAGTTATCATACCTGTATTGCTAACCTGTGTATTAATCATGCCAGCGAACTTATCCAATGCTTTATTAACTGGAGCTACGTCCTTATTACTCATGTTTATTGGTAGAATTAGTTTAAAACATATTGGATTGACGATTGCAGTGGCAATGATTCCGGTATTAATATTAATTAGTATTGCAGTGGCTACTCATAAAACTGGAAAGGCAACTGTCATTGATGAGGACAAGCCAGCAGTAGCAGAAAAAGGAAAAATATTTGTACGTTTTAATACTTGGGTGAGTAGGATTCAGGACTTTATGTATCCTAATGAAAAGGAAGCACCGTATCAAGTGCAACAAGCAAAAATTGCGATTGCAAATGGGGGTATATTTTTTGGTTTAGGACCCGGGAATAGTCGTCAAAGAAATTTTTTACCACAAGCCTACAATGACTTTATTTATTCAATTATTATTGAAGAATATGGGCTGGTAGGTGGCGTATTTATTATGTTTGTTTACTTGGTATTTTTATTTAGATGCATTAGAATATTTAGAAAGTGTCCATATGCATTTGGCGCATTCCTTGCATTAGGATTAAGTTTTACATTAATCATACAAGCAATTGCGAATATGGCAGTGAATGTAAATATTGTTCCAGTAACGGGAGTGACACTTCCTTTAGTAAGTATGGGTGGTAGCTCATTTATTTTTACTTGTTGTTCTATTGGACTTATTTTGAGTGTGGCAAGAAATGTGGAACAGCTAGAAGGTAATGCACCTGTTGAAACAGAAATTGAAGTTCCAGAACAAGATACTGAATCACAAAACAATTCAATAACAGCAAATGCCTAATCCATTACGTATTATTATTGCAGGTGGTGGCACGGGAGGACATATCTTCCCCGCAATTGCTGTAGCGCAAGCAATTCAAAAAATACAACCCGATGCAGCAATATTATTTGTGGGAGCTAAGGGAAAAATGGAAATGGAGAAAGTACCTCAGGCCGGTTACAAAATCAAAGGACTTACCATTGCAGGATTAAACAGGTCTAATATTCTTAAAAATTGGAGCTTACCGTTTAAACTCATTAAAAGTTTTTTTCAGGTGAGGGCCATTTTTAATAAGTTTAAACCTAATGCGGTTTTTGGGGTGGGTGGTTATTCTAGTTTCCCTGTATTGAAATTTTCACAAGCAAAAAACATCCCCACTTTTATTCATGAATCCAACGCATTTGCGGGGAAATCGAATATTTGGCTTGGGCAAAATGCAACCATCATATTTACAGGTACCAAGGGGATGGAAAAATTCTTTCCTGCACAAAAAATTATGGTCACTGGAAATCCTGTTCGAAAAAATATTATTGAGCAAAATGCTACAAAGGCATCATCCTTATTGACATTTGGATTATTGCCTACTAGAAAAACATTATTAATTATTGGAGGGAGCCTGGGGGCATCTTCAATTAATAAAGCAATAAAAAATAATTTAGAAAAATTTGTTCAACTCGGCATTCAACTTATTTGGCAGACTGGAAAACCAAATGCAAATGAGTATATGAATGCAGCGAACAATTATTCTAATGTGTATGTGAATTCATTTATTGATGATATGAGTGCTGCATATAGTGCTGCCGATATTGTTGTAAGTAGATCGGGGGCTATGGCAGTTGCTGAATTATGTATTACAGGAAAACCAAGTGTGTTTGTTCCATATCCATTTGCAGCCGAAGATCATCAAACATTTAATGCAATGACTTTAGTAAATGAAGGCGCTGCATGTATAGTAAAAGATCAAGAAGTGGAAGAAAAATTAATTGACACCATTAGTCAATTAGTGAATGATGAAGCATTGTGTAATGCAATGGAAAATAAAATTAAATCATTTGCCCGTATTGATGCAGATGATGTAATTGCAAAGGCAATCATTAATAAAGTAGAAAATTCAAATAGTATTTAGTATGAATCCATTAACTAATATTAAGCATATTTATTTCATAGGTATCGGTGGCATTGGCATGAGCGCCTTGGCAAGGTATTTTAATACCCAAGGGGTGGTGGTTTCTGGTTATGATAAAACACCCACCGCTTTAACAGATGATTTAGAGAAAGAAGGAATTAAAGTTCATTTTGATGATGATGTCAATCAAATTGATAAAGAAGCAACTGTTGTAGTGTATACTCCAGCAATACCTGCTTCACATAGCGAGTTAAATTATTGTAAGGAAAATGGCTACAATGTAGTAAAGCGCAGTGATGTATTAAATTGGATTACTGAAAATGCATTTACGATTGCTATTGCCGGTACACATGGTAAAACAACAACTACTTCAATGACAGCACATATATTGCGTCATTCTGAATATGGTTGTAATGCTTTTTTGGGTGGGATTGCATCTAATTATGGTACCAATTTTTGGAGTCATGAAAACAACGTGGTAGTTGTGGAGGCTGACGAATATGATAGAAGTTTTTTAAAATTAGCACCCAATATTGCAGTTGTTACAGCAGTGGATCCAGATCACTTGGATATTTATGGAACACCAGAAGAAGTATTAAAAGCCTTTGGACAATTTACTGATAAAATAAAAAGTGGAGGGCTATTAATTCAAAAATTAGGGACTGAATTTCCGGTTAATCATAATGGTAAAACAGTACATACTTATGGTTTTAATTTGGAAAATGCATCTTATCATACCGCAAACTTAAAAGTAGTAGATGGTTCGTATCATTTTGACCTGATACATCCTGCTGGTATTTTAAAAAATGTGGTTTTGAATATGGGAGGCCTCCATAATGTTGAAAATGCAACTGCAGCCATTGCTATTGCGCTTAGATTAGGTATTGCAGACGATAAAATTATAAATGCAGTTGCCGATTTTAAAGGAGTAAAACGCCGTTTTGAATACAAAGTTAAGTCAGATAAAAAAGTATTGATTGATGATTACGCTCATCATCCTGAAGAATTAAATGCCTTGATAAGTGGTGTTCGAAGTTTATACCCTTCAGAAAAAATGGTTTTGATTTTTCAACCTCATTTGTATAGCCGTACTCAGGATCAAGCTGCTGGATTTATGGAGGTAATGGATAAGGCAGATGAAGTTATTTTATTGCCAATATATCCAGCCAGAGAATTACCTATCCCGGGGGTAACAAGTGATATGCTATTAGAAGGGATGAAATTGAAAAATAAAAAGGTAATGAGTAAAGAGGAGCTTATGCAATGGGCGGCAACTAGCAATGATAAATTAGTAATAATGGCAGGTGCAGGAGACATAGATGTTTGTATCAATCAAGTTCAAGAAATATTTACCCAATTATAATGAAGCGCTGGAAATATATATTAATAAGGGTTTTGTGGGCCATTGCTGCTATTGGGTTAGTGGTGTTATTTGTTTTTGCATGGAAAGCAAAGACAGTAAAAAAATGTACAGGAATTCAAATAGAACTTACGGGTAACACAAGTGGTTTTTTATTTATGGATGAAAAAGAAATTCTTCGATTTATTAATGAACAAGGTGTTAATGTGGGCACGCCCATTGGCAATATCAATCTCCCTCAATTAGAGAAAGCGTTGGGTACTACAAAGTGGGTAGAGCATGCCAATATCTTTTTAGATAACCTGCAACAATTGCAAGTTAAAATTGAGCAAAGGCTTCCTGTCGCAAGAATTTTTTCGGCTTCAGGGACTTCATTTTATATAGATAAAACTGGAACTCGTTTACCATTAAGACAACTGTCTGTAATGAGATTGCCAGTATTTACAGGCTTTCCATCTGATCAAGAAAAATTATCAATTCCGGATAGTTTGTTGCTTAATGATATTTTGACATTTGCTAAAACCATACAACAGGATAGTTTTTATTTAGCGCAAATTGCACAAGTTAATATTGAGCCTAATGGTGATTTTGAAATGATTCCTACACTCGGAGATCATATGGTATTATTAGGGTCTGTAGAAAATTTGGAGGACAAATTAAACAGGTTATATACTTTTTACAAAAAAGTTTGGGTGCCATCGGGTATTAATGCATACCATGTTTTGGATTTAAGATTTGACCATCAGGTGGTTGCCTTAAAAAAGGGATTAGATCCTATTAAGTATGCACCAGGCACCATGCCAGTGATTCAATTACAACCTATTTCTGATACAAGTATGACAACGGATACGGTGGTAAAAAAACCATTGCCAATTATTACAGCTGCGCCTAAAATAGATTCTTTAGCAAAGCCTAAGCCCGTTCAGGATGCTAAACCAGTAATTAAAAAAGCGGTTAAGGCAAAAACTAAAGAAAACATTAAAAAATTAAACAATAAATCAAACATTAAAGCGTTAAATCAAGAGAAGAAGTCTGCAAAAGCAGTAATGCCAAAACAGGTTCCTTCCAACAACAACTAAACAACTAAAAAACTATAAAAAATGAGTCAGAATGATTCCCCTATAATCGTAGGTTTAGACATCGGTACCACGAAAATTGCTGCAATTGCAGGTCGTAAAAATGAATTTGGCAAATTAGAAATCTTAGGATTCGGACGTGCCAATAGTAATGGAGTACAACATGGTCAAGTATTAAATATTGACCAAACAATCAAAGCAATTCAACAAGCTTTGGAAAATTGTCAAAAAAGTAATCCTAGTTTAGATATCAAGGAAGTATATGTGGGTATCGCTGGACACCATATCAAGAGTTTACAAACGCGCGGTGATATGGTAAGACAGGATGCTGAAAATGAAATTCAAGCTTGGGAAATTGAGCAATTAATCAACAACCAAAAAAAGACTTTCATTCCTGCAGGAGATCAAATTATTGATGTAATTCCTCAAGAGTTTCATGTAGATAATAATGCAAATATTAAAGAGCCAATTGGTGTTAATGGAGTTAAAGTTGGTGCTAACTTTTTGATATTAACAGGAGACAGAAATGCAATCCGTAACATTAATCGTTCGGTGGAAAGAAGTGGTTTAAAAACAAAGGATTTAGTACTACAGCCATTGGCTTCAGCTAGTGCGGTGATGAGTGATATTGATTTGGAAGCGGGTGTGGCTATTTTAGATATTGGTGGGGGTACAAGTGACCTTGCTGTATTCTATGATGGCATTTTAAAACACACTGCTGTAATTCCTTTTGGAGGTGAAAATATCACCCATGACATTCGTATGGGATTGGGCGTATTGAAAAGCCAAGCAGAAGCAATGAAAGTACAATTTGGTAGTGCTTTGGCAAATGAAGCAAATTCAAATGCATACGTTACTATTCCTGGATTAAAAGGAATGCCTGCAAAAGAAATAAGTGTTAAAAGTTTAGCTGGAATTATTCAAGCAAGAATGAGTGAGATATTGGATTTTGTTACTTACCATTTAAAGCAATTAGATTTAGATAGCAGATTGTTAAATGGAGGTATCATTTTAACAGGTGGTGGTTCACAATTAAAGCATTTAATTCAATTAACAGAGTACACTACTGGCTTGAATGCAAGAGTGGGCTTACCTAATGAGCATTTAGCGCCAAATCATATTGACGAATTAAAAAAGCCAATGTATTCAACATGTATTGGTTTAATCTTGAAAGGATATAATGATTATGAGCAAAATTATAAGGTATTCGAAAACAACTTTAAGAAGGTAGAAGTGCCTAAGGAGTTAACAGTAGAAGCGGAGGATATGGTAGCAGAAATTGCAACGCCTGTTTTTGGAGCGCAAGAAAAAACTGTGAATGATCCTGAATTAATCAAAAAAAGAAAGGAAAAATTCTGGGATCGTTTCAAAACGAATTTGATCGAAATTTTTAGTGAAGACGAGGATCCATTATTGAAATAATTATACACATCTAATGGGTATAATTATTCTACCTAAAAATTTGTAAAAAGATTAATTTCGAACATACTAACCAACTAAGTTTCAACTAACTAACCCATTTAAAAAACAAAACGAATGATTCAATTTGACTTACCAAAGCAAAAATCATCCATCATCAAGGTCTTAGGCGTTGGTGGTGGCGGTAGCAATGCCGTAAATTTCATGTTTCATCAAGATATCGAAGGTGTAGATTTTATCATATGTAATACCGATTCTAAAGCAATTGAACAAAGTCCGGTACCTAATAAAATTCAATTAGGACCCCATTTGACGCAGGGTTTAGGCGCAGGTGCAGATCCTTCCGTTGGGAAATTGGCTACTGAGGAGTCTTTAGAAGAAATCAAGAAAATTTTAGAGGTGAATACTAAGATGGCTTTTATCACTGTCGGTATGGGCGGTGGTACTGGTACAGGAGGTGCACCAATTATTGCAAAAATCTGTAAGGATTTAGGCATTTTAACAGTGGGTATTGTAACCACGCCATTTGGTTTTGAAGGACCTCGTCGTCAAAAGCAAGCCGAAGATGGCATCAACCAATTAAAACCATTGGTGGATACTTTGTTGGTGATCTCTAACGATAAATTGCGCGTTCAATATGGCAATTTAAAAATGAAAGAAGCTTTCACAAAAGCGGATAACGTATTAGCCACTGCAGCTAAATGTATCACGGATGTAATTAATAGCCGTGGTCATATTATTGTGGATTTTGCTGACGTTTGTACGGTAATGAAAAATGGTGGTGTTGCAATTTTAGGCAAGGCCGAAGTAGAGGGAGAAAATAGAGCACAAAGAGCTATTGAAGAAGCCTTAAATTCTCCGTTATTAAACGACAATGATATTAAAGGAGCGAAATGGATTTTATTAAATATCAATAGTGCTGAGGGAGATTTTGAATGCAGCATGGATGAATTAGAAACGATTAGTACCATTTTACGTGAGCGTACAGGTGAACACAGTGATGTAATTATGGGAAGTGGATATGATGATACTTTAGGAGAGAAAATAGGTATCACATTGATCGCTACTGGATTTGAAGGAAAAAATCCATTCAAAAAAGAGGAAGTAAAGAAAGAAGAGTTACCTACTGAGGAAAAGATTGTAATGACTTTGGCTCCAGAAGCACCAGCTCAAGTGGAAACTCCTGCTTCAAATAATGAGGAGACATTTGAAAATATATTTGTTGAAGAACCAATTGTAAATGAAGAAGAAAACAATCAGTTTGTTTTAAGTCTTGAAGAGGAAGCACCAGTTCATTTTACATTTGATCTTGAAGAAACCGCAGATAATGCCGATGTAATTATTGAAGCTGCTGAAAATGTAGATCAATTACATTTAGCGCCAAGCTTAGTAGTGGAAGCACCTGAGGTTTCAAATGTATTTGTAGAAACTCCAGCATTTGAGCCTTTTGAGTCACCCTCTTTCGAAGAAGAAATGTTTGAGGAAGAAGTGTTCGAAGAAGAAGTGCTTGAGGAAGAAGTAGCTGAGGAAATTGTCTTTCATTTAGATATGGAAACTCCAGCCGAAGCACCTGCTTATAATTTTAGTGCGGAAACCACTGAGTTTGTTTTAAGCAAGCCTACCAATATTTATGCTGAAGAAAATGAAATAGTAACAACGCAAGTAAATGAAACGATTGTTGAAGAAACAGTTGCTCCAGTAACAGAAGCACCTGTTGAAGCAACCACTGAAGAAGCTTTTGAATCCTCATTTAGAGTGGTATTAGAGGAAGCGCCTGCTATGCAATTAGTGGTACGAGAACAAAATTTTGAAAACAGTCATAACCATTCAAAATCAAGTGCTAAAAACTTTGAAATGCCAATTGATGATTCTGAAGAGCAAAGAAGAAAAGTGCGTGAGCGTATACAAAAATTAAGAAATTTATCTTTCAACGTAGGCAATGGCAATGACCCAAGCGCCGAATTTGATGAAGTGCCTGCTTATGTTAGAAGGAATATGGATTTGTTTGGTAACACATTGGCTTCGGTAGAAAACTATTACAGTAAGTATACGGTTGATCAGGATGAGCATAACCAAGCTCAAATTTCTACCATCAATACATTCTTGGATGGTAAGAAGCCAGATTAAAAAAGTTTTTTATGGTACAGTTGATTTAGTTGTAACCCTCGCAGAAATGCGAGGGTTTTTTATTAGATACTAATTTGGGCTATCTTTGCTTTATGCAAACAGTATTAATTACAGGCGGCACAGGCATGGTTGGACAAGCCCTAACCAATTATCTAATAGATAATGGGTATGATGTTATTGTCTTATCTAGGTCGGAAAAAAAATCAAGTCGTTTGCATTTAAGTTATGCGCAATGGGATATTGAAAAGCAGTATATTGACCCTGAGGCATTAAAGTTGGCAGATATCATTGTGCATTTAGCAGGGGAATCTGTTGCAACTAAAAGATGGACTAAAAAAAGAAAAGAAGAAATTGTTCAAAGCAGGGTGCAGTCAGGGGCTTTATTAGTAAAGGCATTAAACGAAAATGAACATAATGTAAAAACAGTTGTCAGTGCATCTGCTATTGGATGGTATGGCCCAGATACTGCTGCGTCATTAATAAATGGTTTTAAGGAAACAGATACACCAGACAATTCTTATTTAGGTGCTACTTGTCAGCAGTGGGAGCAAAGTGTTGCATCTATTTCCAATATGGGAATAAGATTGGTGACTTTAAGAATTGGTATTGTATTTAATAAAAGGGGAGGAGCATTAGCTGAATTTATTAAACCTGCAAAATTTGGATTGGCAACTATTTTAGGGCCAGGCACACAAATAATGAGTTGGATACACCAACAGGATTTATGTAAAATGATTTTATTTGCAGCTACTAATGAAAATATTCAAGGAGCCTATAATGCAGTGGCACCAATGCCTGCAACCAATAAACAAATTGTAGAGTTAGTTGCTAAAAAATTATTTCCATTTAATATTACTCTTAAAGTACCCGAGTTTGTGCTGAAAATAATGCTAGGTGAAATGAGTATCGAAGTATTAAAAAGTGCAAATGTTTCAAGCAAAAAAATACAAGATGCTGGCTTCCAGTTTGATTATCCAACTGTTGATGAAGCTTTATCACAACTATTAAAAAAATAAAGCGTCTCTATTGAAACGCTTTATCATAAAGGTGAAATTATTTTATTTGCTTAATCTTTTTTTTCGATCCGGTTTTTAATTCCTGTTATTAATTACGAATAGGTTTGCCAGCAGTAATCACTGATTGAATTCTTTCCAATGTTTTCTTTTGGCCACATAAACTTAAGAATGCTTCTCTTTCTAAGTCTAATAAATATTGCTCATTTACTAATGTTGCTTCACTTAAATCACCTCCACACATTACATAAGCTAATTTTTGCGCTACTAATTTATCGTGATCAGTTGCATAGCCACCTCTCCACATGGCATTTATTCCAGCATATAAAGCACCTAAGGCTGATTTTCCTAATACTTTAATATCAGTTCTTTGTTGTGCTTGGGTATATCCAGCATTATACAAATTTAATACCTGTTCTTTCGCTTTTGCAATTCTTCGCGACTGATTCAAAACAATATGATCCTGGCCTTTTCTGAAAATGCCCATATCCATTGCTTCTTGTGCTGATGTAGCCACTTTTGCGGTAGCAATTTGTAAGAATCTATTTTTCAAAGTAATGGTATCTGGTTCATCAATATGCATTTCATCGGAAGCACGTAATACCAATTCTTTGGTACCTCCTCCACCAGGAATTACTCCAATGCCTAATTCAACCAATCCAATATATGTTTCTGCGGCAGCAGCAATTGTGTCGGCATGTAAATTCATTTCACAACCACCTCCTAAAGTAAGTCCATGAGGTGCAATGCCAACTGGAATGGAAGAGTAGCGCACACGCATCATACTGTTTTGGAATGCACGTATTGCCATGTCTAATTCCTCATAATCCTGTTCAATAGCCAGCATAAAAATCATACCCACATTAGCACCAGCGCTAAACAAATTACCTTCATTGGCAATGACTAAACCATGGTATTTTTCTTCCGCAATTGCTATAGATTTATTAAGCCCTTCTAATACCTCACCTCCAATACTATTCATTTTTGTGTTCCAACTAAATCCTGCCACACCGTCCCCAATATCTACTAAATTACACGCTGCATTTTTCCAAATGGTTTTTTCTTTATGGTCAGACAATATAATAAAGGATTCCGTTCCTGGTATTAGTTTATAATCTTGTGAAGCAATATCGTAGTAGTAACGTTTACCATCCTTTACTTGATAAAAGGAAAGCCCTTTGCTAGCCATTGTTTCGGCCCATGGGGCAATAGAAATATTTTCTGCTTTCATGGCAGCAATAACATTGCTTACACCTAATGCATCCCAGGTTTCAAAAGCGCCAATTTCCCAGCCAAATCCTGCTTTTAAAGCATCGTCTACGCGATATATTTCATCACTTATTTCAGGGATCCTAAAACTAATATATGAGAATAATGCATGGTGAAAAGCGCGCACAAAAGCACCACCCTTATCTGTGCCTGCGTACAATGCTTTAATTCGCTCACCTAAATTTTCAATTCCTTTTGCTGCTGCAATGGAAGCAAATTTTGGTTTGTTGCGTGGCTCGTATGCTAATGTTTTTAAATTCAGTGTTAATATTTCTTTGCTAGTTGCTGTTTTTACTTTCTTAAAAAATCCCTGTCCTGTTTTATCACCCAGCCAATTTTGTTCCACCATTTTTTCTAGCCAACTAGGGAGTGTAAAAGTTGCGATTGCTTCATCCTTTGGACAATTATCAGCGACTCCTTTTGCTACTTTCACTAAAGTATCTAAACCAACCACATCAGCAGTTCGGAATGTTGCCGACTTAGGACGCCCCATGATTGGCCCCGTTAAAGATTCAATTTCATCAATGGTCATTTCCATTTTTTCCATGATATGTACTACACTCATCATGCTAAAAACTCCTACACGATTGGCTATAAAGGCAGGAGTGTCTTTACATAAAACGGTGGTCTTGCCTAAAAACACATCTCCATAATGCATAAAGAAATCAATCACTGCGGGGTCCGTTTTTGGAGTAGGAATAACTTCTAATAAGCGCAAGTATCTTGGTGGATTAAAAAAGTGGGTTCCACAAAAATGTTTTTGAAAGTCTTCACTTCGTCCTTCCGCCATTAAATGAATAGGGATTCCCGAAGTATTTGAACTTACTAATGTTCCAGACTTTCTATATTTTTCAACTTCGTCGTAAATTTGTTTTTTAATATCTAATCGTTCTACAACAACTTCAATAATCCAATCTGCATTTGCAATTTTTGAAATATCATCCGTAAAATTTCCAGTAGAAATTAGTTTAGCAGCAGCTGCATTATATAAAGGGGAAGGGTTTGATTTTATAGAAGCGGTTAAAGAATCATCCACTAATTTATTTCGTTCTTTTTTTGCTTCTGATGCTTCAGCGCCTGGTGTTAATCTATCTAATAACAATACTTTTACTCCAACACCTGCAAAATGGCAAGCTATTCTTGAACCCATTACGCCACTTCCTAAAACCACTACATTTTTAATAGATCTTTGCATAATTAAAGCGTTTGTGTAAAATTAGTTAGTTATGCAACTAATTTCAAAAAAATCTTTTCAATTTCAGCATTTCCCTACCAAATTGCCATTAATTGTGCATAATAACCATTTAACAAAAGGCACTTGAGGGTTAAATGGATTGACCTACATTTGTATCATGCAAGTAGATTCTAAATTAGTAAACCATTTGGCGCATTTATCTAGGTTAAATGTAGCCCCTGAAAAAATGGATAAGCTCGTTTCAGATATGCAGGATTTGGTTGTTTTTGTAGAGCAGTTAAATTCCTTGGATACCACTGGAACCGATCCTTTAATGCATATGGGAGACGCAGTAAATGTATTAAGAAAGGATGAGGTGAATGGTTCAATAACAAGAGTGGCTGCATTGTCCAATGCACCAGAATCGGATGGGGCATTTTTTAAAGTACCTAAAGTCATTAATAAATAATTAAGTATGTCATCGGTAATTCAATTAAGAGATATTCAAAAAAGTTATTTCATGGCGAACCAAGCAATTCCTGTTTTAAAGGGAATTAATTTGGATATCAATCGCAATGAATATGTTGCATTAATGGGCCCGTCAGGTAGTGGTAAAAGTACATTGATGAATATTTTAGGTTGTTTGGATTCACCAACAAGTGGCACTTACAATTTAAATGGACATGATGTTAGTACAATGACCGATGACGAATTAGCAGGCATTAGAAATATTGAAATTGGTTTCGTGTTTCAACAATTTAATTTGTTGCCTCGTTTATCTGCTGCTGAAAATGTGGCGCTTCCATTAGTGTATGCTGGTATTTCAAAAAAAGAAAGATTGGATCGTGCCATGGTTGCTTTGGAAAAAGTAGGTTTGGCAGATAGAAGTCATCATAAATCAAATGAGTTGAGTGGTGGTCAAATTCAAAGAGTTGCCATTGCGCGTGCCCTTGTAAATAACCCATCTATTTTATTGGCGGATGAGCCTACAGGTAATTTGGATTCTAAAACATCGGTAGAAGTCATGGAATTGTTTGGTAAAATTCAATCAGCTGGAAACACAGTTGTATTAGTAACACACGAGGAAGATATTGCTCAATATGCTCATAGAGTAGTGCGTTTAAGAGATGGATTGATAGAAACTGATACTTTAAACAATAAGCCAAGATAAAAATTTTGGTATATAAATAGTGAATAAGAAGCCTCCAAATGGGGGCTTTTTTTATAGGCTTTGAACTTTATTTTATTAGTTTTGTTAGTACCTGTAAGCAAGCAAATAAGTGCATTATGAAAATTTATACAAAGGGTGGGGATTTAGGAAAAACTTCATTGATTGGTGGTACAAGAGTCCCTAAAAGTCATATTAGAATTGAAACTTATGGTACAGTAGACGAACTGAATTCATTTATAGGATTATTGAGCGATTTATTAACGCATGACGAAATCAAGACTATTTTAAAAGAAGTTCAGGACAGATTATTTACGGTAGGTTCCTCATTGGCTTGTGATCCGGAGAAAGAGCCTCATTTAAAAATACCAGATTTAAAAGAAAGCGATATTACTTATTTAGAGCAACAAATTGATGCGATGAATTTGGTATTGGAGCCTATGAAATCATTTATTTTGCCAGGAGGTCATCAAGCCATTTCAACTGCACATATTGCACGTTGTGTATGTAGAAGAGCAGAGCGTTGGTGCGTAAATTTACAAGAAGAAAATTTATTTGTTGAGCCAATGGTGATACAATACTTAAATCGTTTGAGTGACTATTTATTTGTAGTGGCAAGATATATTGGTCATTTAAATGGAATAGCGGACCAGCCATGGAAGCCAAGAGTATAGTGGCTTTATAAAAATTGTCCATCTTTCATAAGCAATTTTCTGTTACTCATATCTGCAAGCAATTCATTATGAGTTACTACTAGAAAGCTCTGATTCATTTCGTTCCTCAATCTTATAAAAAGATCGTGTAAGGAAGCTGCATTTTCACTATCTAAATTGCCGGTAGGCTCATCTGCAAAAATGAGTGCTGGGTTATTAAGTAATGCTCTTGCAACTGCTACTCTTTGTTGTTCACCACCCGATAAACTATTTGGCTTTTTGGATGCTTTATCAGCCAATCCCATAAAGTCCAATAATTCCATAGCACGGTCATTCACCTTTTTTCTGGCAGTTTTAGCAATCCAACCAGGAATACACACGTTTTCTAAAGCAGTGAATTCAGGTAATAAATGATGAAATTGAAAAACGAACCCTATTGAATGGTTTCTATAATTAGCTAATTGTTTATTGTTTAACTCGGTTACAACTTGTCCATTAAAAAAAACTTCGCCTTTGTCGGCTTTTTCAAGGCTGCTTACAATATAAAGTAGGGTTGATTTACCTGCCCCGGAAGCCCCAACTATCGAAACTAGCTCCCCTTTGTCTATTTCCAAGGAAACCCCTTTTAAAACGGCTACAGGGCCATAATTTTTCCAAATATCCTTGGCAATTAGCAATTTTGAGCTTTGGTTCATGCTACAAACCTAATAATTCTGAGCCATTTTAAGCAAAATTTAAAAATTTGTTTACATCCTGTAGAAAAAACACATTTGGTTATATCATTTATACGGCTACTTTTGCACAAAATAATACGCTATGTTTTGGACTTTAGAATTAGCCAGCTATTTAGAAGAAGCTCCTTGGCCAGCTTCCAAAGATGAATTAATTGACTACTCTATCAGAAGCGGTGCTCCCATTGAAGTAGTTGAAAACTTGCAAGAGTTGGAAGACGAAGGAGAAATATACGAGAGCATTGAAGACATTTGGCCTGATTATCCAAGCCAAGAGGATTTTATGTTCAATGAAGATGAGTATTAATTGAATAATTGATTTCATCGTTTTATGAAGTCCATAAATTAGGGTAACTTTTTTATGGAACTAAAGTACTATGATTAAAATATAAAAAGGGCTAACAATATTGTTAGCCCTTTTTATATTTAGTATTGTGTAAAAATTAGAATGTTAATTTAAAATAGAGTAACATTAAACTTAAAATTAAAACAATGGTATTGGCAATTAACACCGGTCTGCTTTTAATTAAGTAAGCATAGGTCAACCAAACAATACAGCTAAAGTTTACAATCAATACCATTATTAAACTTAAGTCGCCCACACTATGTGACTTCGAAGAAAGATATACTTGGGGTACAAAAGTGATACAGCTTAATAAGGATCCTAAATAACCGATAGACTCAATTAATTTAGGATTTATTTTATGATTGTTGTTGTTATTGCTCATGATTAGATATTGCTAAATTATTATTCTGTGATACCTGCTTTTTGCATGATTAAATCACTCACTCCAGTGGTTGAGTAGCCTCCGTCATGGAATAAGTTTTGCATAGTAACCATCTTAGTTAAGTCAGAGAATAAAGTGATACAATAATTTGCACAATCTTCGGCACTTGCATTTCCTAATGGTGCAATGGCATTTGCATAATCAAAGAAATCGCCAAAACCTTTAATACCCGTACCTGCTGTAGTTTTGGTAGGAGATTGAGATACTGTATTTACACGTACTCTTTTCTTTAAACCATAATGGTATCCAAAGCTTCGTGCGATAGATTCTAATAATGCTTTAATGTCCGCCATATCGGTATAGAAAGGGTAGGTTCTTTGTGCTGCTGCATAAGTTAAAGCTACTACACTTGCTTCCTCGTTTAAGGCATCCATATTGTAAGCTACGCTTAGCATTTTATGTAAAGACATAGCAGAAACGTCCACGCCCTTTGCGTAATAATCATAATTTAATTCAGGGTAAGCAATTTTTTTTCTAATGTTCACACTCATTCCAATAGAATGTAAAACGAAATCTATTTTGCCACCTAATATTTGTTGAGATTCTGTAAATAAATGAGTAAGCTCTTCAACACTTGTTGCATCAGCAGGTACAATTTTAGAATTTGTTTTTTCTGCTAATCCATTTATTTCACCCATGCGCATAGCAATTGGTGCGTTTGTTAATACAAAAGTTGCACCTTCTTCATGTGCTTTTTCAGCTACTTTCCATGCAATTGAATTTTGGTCCAATGCACCTGTAATAATTCCTCTCTTCCCTTTTAATAAATTGTATGCCATGTTATGGTTTATTTAGTGCGGTAAAAATAAATATAATAGCTGATAAAGGCCAATAAAAAAAGTTAAATCCCTTGAAAGGGAAATGGTCAAATTAGTTGACCATTAGCTCTTTTGCATTGTCCAATGCCGACTTGGTAGGAGGGTCGCCACCAATCATGCGGGCAATATGTTGAATACGCTCTTCCTTATTTAGAGCTCTTAAATGAGTTTGAGTTGCAGCCCCTTTTACTTCCTTGTAAACATATAAATGAGTATGGCCTTTGGCTGCTATTTGAGGCTGATGGGTAATACAAAGTACCTGTCTATTGATACCTAGATTTTGGAGCAAGAGACCCACTTGTTTCGCAGGTTCACCTGAAATTCCTGTATCAATTTCATCAAATATCATAGTTGGTAAATCAACCGATTTAGCTACCAATGATTTTATGCAAAGCATTAAACGACTTAGTTCACCTCCACTAGCAACTTTTCGTATAGGTTCAAATCGGTTGGTATTATTAGCGTCAAATAAAATGTCTATTTTATCTTGTCCAAATACACTAAAAGATACTTGTTCAATGGTCACTTTTATTTTTGCATTGGGCATACCCACCTGATGCAATAATTGATTTACATTTTTTGTGAAAGGTTCTACCTGCTTGTTTCTTTTTTCAGTAAGCGATTTGGCAAGTGTTTTTACCTTTTCAAAATGGGAAGCTACTTGATTTGTTAATTGTGCGATGCTATCCTCTAAATTTAAAACTGCTTCTAATTCTTTTTCAAGATTAGCTTGTATTTCAAGTAATTCTTGAGTGCTTTTGACCTTATGTTTTTTCTGTAAACTATAACCCTGCGAAAGTCGTTCTTGAATAATGATGATTTTATTTTCATCAAAATCAATCTTGTCCTGCCAAATGCTTAATTCAGTTGAAATATCTGCAAGCTCAATTTGAGCAGCTTTAATACGTAATAATAGTTCTTCAAAACTAGGCTGCCATTTAACAATAGATTCAAGTGTATTGCTAATTTGTTTTATTTGCTGGACAATTGGGTTGTCTGAATTTTCTAATTGCTGCACACTTTGATCAATCTGAGATTTAATTTGAACTGCGTTTTCTAAAAACTTCAATTCATTTTCAATCTCCTCTAATTCATTCTCTTTAAGATTAAGTGTGGCTAATTCTTCGAGTAAATATTTATTGTAACTCTCTGTTTTGTCGAATGCTTCTTTTTGAGCGATTAGCGCATTTAATTTTTTTTCATCTTCCTTCCATTGATGAAAAATTGACTGGTATTCAGTTACTTCCTTTTGCAAATTGGCTAATGCATCCACAACGGTTCTTTGAAAATCGGTATCACCTAAAGTAAGGGTATCAAACTGCTGATGTAAATCTACCAATTGACTAGTAAGTTGCTTTAGTTCATTTAAATTGATAGGGGTATCATTAATAAAAGCTCTTGATTTTCCTTGCGTACTAATTTCTCTTCTTATAATTAATTCATCAGTTAATTCAAGTTCATTGGCTTCAAAAAACGAAGCATATTGTGCTTTATTATTTAATTGAAAAGTACCTTCAATAAAACATTTCTTCGCGGCATCTCTACAAACATTACTATCGGCGCGGTCTCCTAATATTAAACCCAACGCCCCCATGATAATACTTTTACCTGCTCCTGTTTCTCCAGTAATTACGGATAACTGCGTAGACAAGTCAATAGCCAAATGGTCTATTAAAATATAATTTTGTATTTCTAGTTTTGTTAACATCGCTTTCGCAATATACATTTTTATTTTAGATGTTATTGTTTAAGGCACCTTTGAATTCCTGATTTTGCTTTTTGGTCTAATGAATTTTTAAAAGCGTGCTCTTTCATTTCAATACAGACATTATAATATTCTATAGCCTTAGAAAACTGTCCTTTATTTTCGTAAATATTCCCAATTTGCAGCGCTGCTCTGGCTGCAAAATATTCAGGCTGGTGTTCCCCCTTTTCAATGGCAGATACATAATATTTAATGGCTGTTTCATCCTGTCCCATTAGGTCATAGATGCGCCCTAATCTATAAGCAAATTCCGTCTTGTCTACTTCGTTTAAAAAGTCATTGCTGGTTTTACCTGATAAAACATTCAAAGCTTGTGTTTGGTATCCACCATCACTTAGTAGGCGCGCTTTTAATAATAAGGGATTAGGCCAATCCCCTTTTTTCGCATTTTGATAGGCTTGTTTATCCGCGTCTGTCACTTGGTTTCCATTACTTAGTACTAATTTTCGATACGCCCCCGATTTTTTAATATCTCCTTGAAAGTAGGCTATCCATGAAAGTCGTTCATAGGCATCTTTTACGTAAAACTTACCTTTAAAATTTTGGGTAAATTCAGTCAAATATTTTTGTGCCTTGTCTAATTTTAATTCGTTTAAATAGGCATACCCTAATTCATAATCCCAAAAAGGAAGCGGAAGATAATTTGCATTATTTTCAATTTGAGCTATAATTGCTAATGTCTTATTGGATTGTTGATGGTTTAGATACAAGTTGGCTGCCATATAAGCATGCATTTGATTTCTTTTAAAATCATAAGGATAAGTTTCAATAAAATTGAATGCTTTTTTTGCATTCCCTTCAAAATTCATAATGAGATAAGGATAAATAAACAAAGCTTCATTTTTACTTCGTTTACTTAATTCGTCCTTGCCATTAATGTATTTTAAAACAATGGCATTACCCTCACTTATCTTGCCACTAAGGCCTAGAATATTGGCAATCCATTGATAACCCTTAGGTATTGTTCCTACTACTGTGGATATGACCCCGCAATACAATTCATTAGGCGTAAAATTGGGATAGGTTTTCTTATTTTCTTTAAACATGAAATAGGCCTTTCTAAAATCCCAAACCCCATCCCAGGTTTTATCAAAGCGGATAGCAGTGATTGATTTATGTAAGTATTCAAGTCCTAATGCATATTGATAATAGGGCGTATTTTTTGGACCAGTTTCAAACATTTTAATGCGATGTTCAAATTGTGGGTTTAGTTTATGATAATCAGCAAGGTCTTCATTTAAAAAGAGTTCATAAAAATCAGCATAACTCTCTAACATTTCATTCACTAAATTATTTGGATTTGCATTGCGTTCAATGATAATATTTTTTCTTGCTTCAGGAATTCTCAAGGAAGTGATGGACTCATAAATTTGTTGGGACCTTTCATTCCATATATATTGTTTAGGTTGCGCATTTAATGAAATGCCAACTAACAAAATAAGGCCCACTAAGAAACGCTTTTTAAACATCAGTGTAAAAATAAAGAAAGGGTAGCTGTTGGGCTACCCTTTCTAGGAATTTATTTAAAAGTAGTTAAACTATGCTTCTTTGTCTTCCACCAAAATTCTTCCACAGTTTTCGCAAACAATGATTTTTTTGTGTAAGCGAATTTCACTTTGACGTTGAGGAGGGATTGCATTGAAACAACCTCCACAAGCATCTCTTTCTACCACTACCACAGCTAGTCCATTACGGTAGCTGCTTCTGATACGGTCATAGCTATACAATAAACGCTCGTCAATATGACTTCTTGCTTCATCGCTTTTTACTCTTAATTCTTTTTCTTCAATTTCTGTATCTGCGATGATTTTTTCTAACTCGTCTTTTTTATGATTCAAAACGCCTTCTTTTACAGAAATTGTTTTCTTAGCAGCGTCTAAAGCTTTTACCTTTTCGGCTAATTCTTCATTCGCATCACGGATATGTTTTTCACAAAGTTTAATTTCTAAACCTTGCATTTCAATTTCCTTGTTGATTGCTTCAAATTCACGATTGTTCTTTACGTTATCGCTTTGTTGCTCATATTTTGCAAGTAATGCTTCACTTTCTTTTATCGATTCTTTCTTCATTTCGATAAATTCAGTGATACCATTAATTTCTTCTTCAATTCTAGTTTGTCTGTTCACTAAACCTAGAACTTCATCTTCCAAATCTTTCACTTCCATTGGTAATTCACCACGTAGAATTTCAATTTGATCAATACTGCTATCGATGGTTTGAAGTTTGTGAAGGTTAACTAATTTTTCTTCTACTGAAAAGTCTTTGACTGATGCCATATTTCAAGTTTATTTAAAGTATGTTATTGGTTGAGTACACACCAATGAATGGAGGACGGCAAAGGTAGGGAATTTAGCTGTTAAATAAGCAACAATTAGGTCAGAAACCCATTGTTCACTCTCCCCATGACCTATATCAATGAGTAATAGTTGGCCATCGGCCTCAAAAAAGTCATGGTATTTAAGATCACTTGTGATATAACAGTCCGCTTTTTGTGCTTTTGCACTCCCCAACAGAAAACTGCCCGCACCACCACATAAAGCTATGTTTTTCAATTGTTTACCAATAAAAGGGGTGTGTTTTAGCACGGATAAATTAAATTTTTCTTTAATCCATTTTATGAATTCAGCCTCGTCAGTTTCAAGTGGAAGCTCCCCGATCAGACCAGACCCAATTTCCTTTCCATTTTGATCCTGGAAACCAAATTTGGGAGCTAAAATGCGTCTATTTCCTAAATTCAGTTTATCAGCGATGGTCTTATTCACTCCATCTAGGATATTATCTAAATTGGTATGGATGGCGTAAACGGCAATATTATGTTGAATTGCTTTTAAAACAGTTCGGGCCACATAGCTATTTTCATCAAATTGCTTTATCCCTTTAAAAATAATGGGGTGGTGGCTAACTATTAAATTGCAATTTTTCACAATGGCTTCATCAATAACTGCTTCAGTACAGTCCAAAGAACATAAAACGCCCGTACAAATTGTGTTTGAATTGCCCACTAATAATCCGCAATTATCATAGTCCTCTTGAAAGGATAGCGGCGCCCAGTTTTCTAGGGTCTTTGTGATTTGTCCTATCTGCATAGGCTAAATTAAATATAAAGCAGTTCTTGAAGAACTATTTTATGTTAATATTGTTATCAATGGGTTGAATAAACTGCAAAATCGTAAAACATAATTACAGCATGAAAAAGGATCCGGTATCAATTTTTTGGTTTAGAAGAGATTTAAGGTTGGAGGATAATGTGGGTTTATACCATGCTTTATTTCAAGCAAAATTAGCAGGTAAGAAAGTACTACCTATTTTCATTTTTGATAAAACTATTTTAGATAAATTAGAAGACAAGCAGGATAGAAGAGTTGATTTTATTCATCAAACTATTTTGTCTTTACAAAATCAGTTAACTGCCAAAGGAAAATCATTACATGTTGAATATGGAAATCCTTTGGAAGTAATTGTTAAACTTATCAAACAATATAGTGTTGAATGCTTTTATACTAATCATGATTACGAACCAAAAGCGATTGAAAGAGATGCATCTATACAATCATTGCTGAAGGAAAATAAAATTGATTTTCACAGTTATAAGGATCAAGTCATTTTTGAAAAAAACGAGGTTTTAAAAGACGACGGAAAGCCATATACGGTATTCACACCCTATTCAAATAAATGGAAAAAATTTTGGGAATCAAATGTTCCAAAAATACATCCTTCCATTAAGTTGATTGACTTTTTTATGGATAGCAAACCGTTGTCAATTCCTAGTTTGAAAGCAATGGGTTTTGAAACTACTGATTTAGTAATGCCACCATTGGACTGGCAGGAAGGATTGGTTAAAAAATATACCGACCAAAGAGATTTTCCTGCTATTAAAGGCACTACACAATTGAGTGTGCATTTGCGTTTTGGAACATTATCCGTAAGAAAATTAGCATTAGAAACGAAAGCATTAAATACTACTTTTTTCAATGAATTAATTTGGCGTGATTTTTATCAAATGATTCTATGGCATTTCCCTCATGTAGGTAAAGGCAAATCATTTAAAGCCCAATATGATTTTATTGAATGGAGAAATAATGAAAAAGAATTTGAAGCCTGGTGTAATGGACAAACAGGTTATCCAATTGTGGATGCCGGTATGCGTGAATTAAATTCCACTGGATTTATGCACAACAGAGTGCGCATGATTGTGGCAAGCTTTTTAACCAAACACTTATTGATTGACTGGCGCTGGGGCGAGGCTTATTTTGCACAAAAGTTATTAGATTTTGACCTGGCGGCAAATAATGGAGGATGGCAGTGGGCGAGTGGTAGTGGATGCGATGCTGCACCTTATTTTAGGGTTTTTAATCCAAGATTGCAAACCGAAAAATTTGACAAGGAATTAAAATATATTAGAAAGTGGGTACCCGAATTGGATAGTCTTAATTATCCTAAACCAATGGTAGTGCATGAGGTAGCAAGGGAGCGTGTTTTAGCGGCTTATGCGAAGGCACTAAAACCTTAAACTGCTCCACACTTTTTCTAATTGTGTGATTGCATTTTTACCTGTTTCCCCCATATCAATGCTAAAATCATTTACATATAAATCAATGTGTTGACGCATTACTTGTTCTGACATTTCTTGGGAATGAGATTTTATAAATTCAGGAAGGGTGTCATAACTATTGTTAAAAGCATATTGTACACTTTCTTTTATTAATCCATCTAGTATGTTAACTTTTTCTAAAGGCATGTCGTTTCTTGCAATAATCCCACCTAATGGAATGGGTGCGTTAAAAGTTTCTTCAAAATAAGTGCCAAGATCTATCCATTTGCTCAAGCCTTTTTCTTGATAAGTAAATCTGTTTTCATGAATGATAACTCCTGCATCAATTTTTCCCGATAATACGGCTTCTTCAATTTCATTGAACAATAAAAACTTTTTATTTTTTACTTCAGGGAAAGCTAAACTAAATAATAAATGCGCAGTCGTATTTACACCTGGTATTGCAACAGACATAGTTTCGACATTGGGTTTTCCATCTGCTAAATCTCTAGATAAATCTTCCTTATATATTAACAATGGCCCTACGCCTTTTCCCAAAGCTCCACCTGCATTTAATAAATGATAATTATTTTTTACATTAGGCCAAACACCATAACTAATTTTTGAAATGGGTAGCTTGCCTTGTAAAGCCCATTCATTAAGGGTTTGCACGTCTTCCAAATATAATTTAAATTCATAGCCTTTCGTATCAATTTTATGATTTACTAAAGCATCAAAAATAAAAGTGTCATTTGGGCAAGGCGAGAAACCTAATTCTATCAATGGCATCTTAAGCAGTTTTATATAAAGCGTCTAAATAATTTAATAAAGTTTCATTTAAATTATAAATTGCTTCTTGAATTTTCCATTTTGTTTTATCTCTTTCTCCAACATAATTGCTCACAGCACGCAATTGAATAAAAGGTGCAGTTAAGTCTCTTCCAATATAGTGTAAGCTTGCGCCTTCCATACTTTCCAACACTGCTTTGTATCTGCCGCTTAATAATTCAATTTTATTTTTTTCTGTGCTAATGGTATTTACGGTAACACCTTTTTTGGTAGGCAGGTTCAATATATTAAACTGGTTTAACCATGGATTTGGTAAACTCTTTTTTTCATAAGGAGAATCATTTGGTTTATCAAACTTCATATCAAATAAATCTTTCCATACCTTATTTTCCATCACGCCAATATCTCCTGCAAAGTCATCTTTTACTGCAAATACTTTGCCTAATGGAATTTTTTTATCAAAGCATCCTGCTATTCCAACCTGAATAATTAAAGTTGGCGTTTCTTGGGTAAACATTTTCATCAAAGAAACACTTGAGGCCAACATACCAATCCCTGATTCATGAAAACCAACGGAGAACTTTTTGTTATTACTAACATATTTCGGGTTAATTTTTTGAAAACTAGGCATCCATTCGGTGTGTGTAGCGGCAGTAATAATTACTCTCATAATGTAAAGGTCGTTAAAGAGCACTAAAAAATGCTTTCTTGACAATCAAATTTATATCTTTGTGCTCTAATATATTTGAACCCGATGGTGTACTTAACTAGAGTTGAGCATTTTAATGCAGCACATAAATTAGCTAATCCTAATTGGTCAAAGGAAAAGAATGAGGAAGTATTTGGAGTATGTGCGAACGAAAATTGGCATGGCCACAATTATGAATTGTTAGTTACGATCAAAGGGGAGCCTGATGCGGAAACAGGTTTTTTATTTGATGTAAAAAAATTAAGCATCTTAATTAAAGAAGTAGTTATTGATCATTTAGATCATAAGAATTTAAATATGGACGTACCATTTATGCAAGGACAAATGTGTAGTACTGAGCACTTGGCAATTGCTATTTGGAACCAATTAGCACTTCATATCCCATCCAATGTGCAATTGCATTGTATCAAATTATACGAGACTCCACGTATTTTTGTTGAATATTTTGGCTAAAAAAGACCAAAAAAGTTAAAATGTTTAATTATTTTGACAAAAGATTAAACAATATAGTAGTTGTCGCGTTATATATGTTGTAACTTTATCCTCTTAATTTGGAAGCATGCAACATAAAGTAGCGGTATATAGAAAAGAGCATTTTAATGCCGCACACAAATTGTTTTGTGCTGATTGGACAGATGAAAAAAACAAACAAGTTTTTGGTGCTTGTTCTAATCCAAATTATCATGGTCACAACTATGAATTAGTAGTGCAAGTAATTGGTATACCGGATCCGATAACTGGTTTCGTAATTAACACCAAGGAATTAAGCACTATTGTAGAGGAAGAAGTGAAAAGTAGATTTGATCACAAAAATTTAAACTTAGATACCGATTTTTTTAAAAATTTAAATCCATCTGCTGAAAATATTGCAATTGTGATTTTTAATTTATTAAGATCTCGCATATCTGAATCACTTGATTTAAAAATACGTCTGTATGAAACAGAAAGAAACTTTGTTGACTACCCCGCTTAAGGAAGAGAAGTTAGCATTAGACAATTTATTGATTGAAGAAATGGGCGATCAGCATAAAGCAAGCTCGGTTGATACCCCTATGCGTGCAGATGCATTTGATAAAACTGAAGATGAAAAAATTGCAGCTATAGAGCCGCATTTCAGATCCATCATGGAAATTTTAGGTATGGATTTACGTGACGATAGTTTGCGTGGAACACCATTACGCGTAGCAAAAATGTATGTAAAAGAATTATTCCAAGGTTTAAATCCTGCGAATATGCCTAGCATGACATTGTTTGAAAATAAATTCAATTACAATGAAATGTTGGTGGAGAAGAATATTAATTTTTACACGAATTGCGAACATCACTTTGTACCATTTTTTGGTAAAGCGCATGTTGCTTATATAAGCAGCGGTAAAGTAATTGGTTTAAGTAAATTAAATAGATTGGTTGAATATTTTTCTAAGCGACCTCAAGTTCAGGAGCGTTTAACAATGCAAGTAGGAAAGGCTTTGCAGACTGTTTTGCAAACTCAAGATGTTGCAATTGTAATGGATGCAAAGCATTTATGCGTGGCAAGTAGAGGGGTTAAAGATGATAGTTCAAATACCATTACAAGCTTTTTTGGTGGAAAATTCCAAGAAGAATCAACCAAAATGGAATTCTTAAAATACATTGAAATCAATGATTAAACGTTTTAAAATTATTTAGAAAGTTAGTTCATGGGTTCGGGTTAGTTTTAGTGCAGGTGGAGTGAAAACTCCACCTTTTTTATTTTAAATATTATTGCTGTATTTTTGAAAATATTAAAATGAATACTATGTCAAAGCACGCTTATGTTTTTCCTGGTCAAGGAAGTCAGTTTTCTGGAATGGGAAAAAATTTGTACGAACAAAATGATGCAGCAAAAGCCTTATTTGAAAAGGCAAATGAAATATTAGGCTTTAGAATTAGTGATATCATGTTTGAAGGAACAGATGAGCAATTAAAACAAACCAATGTCACTCAGCCAGCTGTTTTTTTACATTCTGTAATTGCCTATTTAACTATGCCACAAGTAGTACCAGCTATGGTAGCCGGGCATTCATTGGGAGAATTTAGTGCATTGGTTGCGAATAAGACTTTAAGTTTTGAAGATGCATTAAAGTTGGTAAGCATTCGTGCAAAAGCAATGCAAGCAGCATGTGAGATAACACCATCAACCATGGCAGCAGTGTTGGCATTGGCAGACGAAAAAGTAGAAGAAGTTTGTGCAA
>CAIQQR010000075.1 GCA_903874055.1 uncultured Bacteroidota bacterium
TGCATTTGCAAGCCTTCTTTATTTATTTTACCTGGCTCAAGCCACAATGCAACAATCACGCCAATAGCCAAAGAAAGGGTACTTACTATTTCAAAATACAATAGCGATCTAAAACCTATTCTTCCTACTTTTTTTAAATCACCCATACTTGCTATTCCCAAACAAACGGTTAAAAAAATAATAGGGAAAGTGAAGCCTTTTATAATATTGATAAACCATTTTGCGATGGGTTCTAATTGTATTGCCATTGCGGGTTGGTAAATTCCTAACAATACGCCTGCAATGATGGCGATTAAAACATAAAAACTTAAATGGGTAATTACTTTTCTCATAAAGCGGATTGTACTTGTAAATATAGTTTTTTTAGGTAGTTTCAGTTACCTTTGAGCGAGAATGGTTACCTAAAAATAAAGTTATGGCAGTAAGAATGGATTTGTTTGATTCACCTGATTATTATCAATTAGATGAGTTGTTGAATGAAGAGCATTTAATGGTAAGATCCGCTGTGCGCGATTATGTAAAAACTTCAATATCACCCATCATTGAAGACTATGCGCAACGCGCCGAATTTCCACAACAAATTGTAAAGCAATTGGGTGACCTTGGATGTTTTGGTCCAACCGTTCCTGTGGAATATGGTGGTGGAGGCCTTGATTATATTAGTTATGGTATCATGATGCAAGAGTTGGAGCGTGGTGATAGTGGTGTGCGTAGTACGGCTAGCGTTCAAGGCTCACTCGTTATGCATCCCATTTTTGCATACGGTAGTGAGGAACAAAAAAAGAAATATTTACCTAAGTTGGCATCTGGGGAATGGTTGGGTTGTTTTGGTTTAACCGAACCCAATCATGGATCAGACCCTGGTGGGATGCTTACTAATATTAAAGACGCTGGAGACCATGTTATTTTGAATGGAGCTAAAATGTGGATCAGTAATGCACCGCATGCTCAAGTAGCGGTGGTTTGGGCTAAAAATGAAGAAGGTAAAATTGTGGGAGTTATTGTAGAAAGAGGAATGGAAGGTTTTAGTACGCCCACTACACATAATAAATGGAGTTTAAGAGCCAGTGCAACAGGCGAGCTTGTTTTTGATAACGTGAAAGTGCCTAAAGAAAATATTTTACCAAATGTGATTGGTTTAAAAGGCCCATTGGGTTGTTTAAGTAAGGCAAGATATGGTATCGCATGGGGAGCATTGGGTGCTGCGATGGATTGTTATGATACTGCTTTAAGATATAGTAAAGAGCGTGTTCAATTTGGAAAACCAATTGGTGGATTTCAATTGCAACAAAAAAAATTAGCCGAAATGATAACTGAAATTACTAAAGCACAGTTATTGGTTTGGCGTTTAGGCGTTTTAATGAATCAAGGCAAAGCAACACCTGCTCAAATTAGTATGGCTAAGCGCAATAGTTGTGAAATCGCTACTCAAATTGCAAGAGATGCACGTCAAATGCTTGGAGGAATGGGTATTACGGGCGAATATTCAGTAATGCGTCACATGATGAATTTAGAAAGTGTTATTACTTACGAAGGCACTCATGATATTCATTTATTAATTACAGGTATGGATATTACAGGGATGAATGCATTTAAATAAGTTCGAATTTTATAATTAGAAGTAGAGGTTATGGCAGCAGATAAAGTATTTTTAATTGGTATGATGGGGTCTGGAAAATCATTTTGGTCAACAAAAATTGCTAAATGGATTAAGGCTGGCGGATATGATTTAGACGATTTAATTGAGATGATGGAAGAGCGAACCATCAGTGAAATATTTGAAGAAGATGGCGAGGATCATTTTAGAAAACTAGAGACTAAAATGCTAAAATGGTTTTCGGAAAAAAAGAAATTTGTTTTGGCTACTGGGGGTGGTACTCCTTGTATTCAGGCCAATATGGACTGGATGAAAAAGGAAGGTATTGTGATTTGGTTGGATGAGTCTATTGAGGTTTTAGTGGAGAGATTAGCTAGTCAAAAAGACCATCGACCATTAATAGCCAACTTAAGTAATGAAGAATTGGCCAACTTTTTGCAAAATAAAATTTTAGAACGTACTCCTTTTTATCAACAAGCCAATTATCGTTTATCGGGGGATCAACTTACCGAAGCTGCTTTAAAAAAAATCATTCAAAAACATGGGGCGTAAAATATTAATTTGGGGGTTGATGTTAGCATTACTTTCAGTGGTGCTGGGTGCTTTTGGAGCACATGCTTTAAAAAATATGGTGCCCGCTGATAAAGTAGCCATTTTTGAAACAGGAGTGAGGTATCAATTTTTGCATGCAATTGCCTTGATTTTACTTTCATTTTATGTACATCAGCATTTTTCAATTTTAGGAAACCACAAAGGACTTGGCTGGGCTAGTAATTATTTTTTAGTGGGTATTTTATGTTTTAGTGGTTCATTATACTTGTTAACTTTTCAAACCCTTTGCAGTTTTAATTATAGCAAATTGGTTGGTCCATTGACTCCGCTTGGAGGGCTATTTTTTATCCTTGGCTGGGCGAGTTGGATTAAGGTTGTTTGGATGCATAAAGTGGATAAGTAGGGGTGCTTTGTTTCAATTTTACACATTGTTTAAAAAACCTTTTTCTTCCTATTGGGAAGGCTTATATTTGTTACTATGGCAAATACGCTCAAAAGTAAAAAAGCTCCCAAGGTAAGTGAGGAAGCATTAAATCCGGATAAGGAAACTACTGTAAATGTTACTGAAGTGGTCAAGGACGAACGAACTTCAAAAATAATGGGGTTGTTATTTATTTTATTAACCCTTTTTCTTTTTGTAGCGTTCACTTCGTATTTATTTACATGGCAGGACGACCAAGATAAGGTTCAGTTATGGAGAACACATTTGTTTTCTACCAACGATGTTAAAGTAAATAATATACTTGGGTTCATTGGTGCATTTGTTGCTTATCAAATTATTTTCAATGGTTTTGGTTTAGCGTCTTATTTATTTTGTACTACTACATTTGTTTTAGGAGTGAATTTGTTTTTTACTAAACCACTTTTTAGTAGATGGAGAAATATTAGATATGTTTTAGTTGGCTTACTTGTGTTAAGTACTTGTTTTGCTTTTGTAACAAGAGGTGCTGCTTTTTCATGGGGTGGCGCTGTGGGTGAATATGCAAGTAGTTGGATGATAAAATGGGTGGGTAGCTTTGGTACAGGAGCTCTTTTATTAATGGCTGGTTTTAGTTATTTTATTTGGAGATTCAATCCAACTTTCAATACACCTAATTTCGATTTCTTAATTCCAAAAAAGAAAGCTCCTGAAACTGATGAGGCCTTATTGGGTGGATTTGTACCCGATACACCTGCAGTGAAAAAAGAGTGGGATTTAAATAAAGCGGTCAATGAAAATAAAGGAGAGGGCGTTGCTGTGATTATGCCCGAGATGGATGAGCATGAGGAAGGCGGAAAATTATTTATTGATGAGTTAGCACCTACATTGGTGATTGATGAACCAGCGGAAAATGAGATAGCAGAAAATGAAACAGTACAAATTATACCAGATGAAGTGGAAGATTTTTCTGACTTAGATGATGAATTATTGGAAGATTTAGATTTAGAAATAAATGAAGGAACCGAGGAAGCGGTTGTACCAGTTGCGGCCATTGGCAGTTTGGCTACCAAGTTTGACGCAACGTTGGATTTAAAAAATTACAAGTATCCTTCCATTAATTTATTAGAGACACATGGCTCTGAAAAAATTGTGCAAGATCCTGAGGAATTAGAGATGCATAAAAATCAAATTATTGCCACTTTAAAAAACTACGATATTGCCATTCAACGAATTGCTGCAACAGTAGGACCTACAGTTACCTTGTATGAAATTGTGCCTGCACCAGGTGTGCGTATTAGTCGTATTAAAAACTTGGAGGATGATATCGCCTTAAGTTTAGCTGCATTGGGTATTCGTATTATTGCACCTATTCCTGGCAAAGGAACTATTGGTATTGAAGTGCCTAACATTCGCAAGTCGGTGGTAAGTATGAAAACTTTATTAGCGAGTGAAAAATTCCAAACAAGTACTTTCTCTTTACCTATTGCGATTGGTAAAAAAATTGATAATGAAAACTTTATTGTTGACTTAGCAAGTATGCCTCACTTATTAATGGCGGGTGCTACAGGTCAAGGTAAGTCGGTTGGATTAAATGCAATTTTAGTTTCACTACTTTATAAAAAACATCCATCACAATTAAAGTTTGTGTTGGTGGATCCTAAAAAAGTAGAGTTGAGTTTGTATCGTGTAATTGAAAAACATTTCTTAGCAAAATTACCTGGTGAGGAAGATGCAATCATAACGGATACTAAAAAAGTAATCAATACATTAAATGCTTTGTGTATTGAAATGGATAATCGATATGACTTATTAAAAGAAGCGGGCTGTAGAAACATTAAAGAGTACAACGATAAGTTTACTTCCCGAAAATTAAATCCTGAAAAAGGGCATCAATACTTACCATTTATTGTATTAGTGGTAGATGAGTTTGCCGATTTAATTATGACAGCAGGCAAGGAAGTGGAAATGCCAATTGCACGTTTAGCACAATTAGCGCGTGCCGTTGGAATTCACTTAATTATTGCAACACAAAGACCTTCAGTAAATATTATAACTGGTACTATTAAAGCAAACTTCCCTGCACGTATTGCGTTTAAAGTATCAAGTAAAATTGATAGCCGAACCATTTTAGATGCAGGTGGTGCGGAGCAATTAATTGGAAAAGGAGATATGCTTGTATCTTATAATGGTGAGATTACCCGTTTACAATGTGCGTTTGTAGATACTCCCGAAGTGGACCGAGTATGTTCATTTATTTCAGAACAAAAAGGATATCCTCAAGCGTTTTTACTTCCCGAATATATGGATGAAAAAGATTTAGAAGCGGGTGGTTTTGATGCCGGCGATAGGGATCCATTATTTGAAGATGCGGCTAAATTAATAGTGAGTGCACAACAAGGTTCTACTTCCTTAATTCAAAGAAGAATGAAATTGGGCTATAATAGAGCAGGACGTTTAATGGACCAATTGGAATCTGCTGGTATTGTAGGGCCAAGCCAGGGTAGCAAACCGCGCGAAGTTTTATATAAGTCAGATGCAGAATTGTACGATTTCCTTCAGAATCTATAACACAGTTAATCCTAGTTTAACATACCATTAAACTAGGATTACTTATTTTTGTCCAAGCTTTATACTTATCCATCCATTAAGCAAGTCAATGAAACAACTTTTAATATTAGCAGCAGCACTTTCATTTAGCAATGTTCAGGCGCAAAAAGACCCTCAAGCTAAGGCCCTTTTGGACCAAATGGGTGCAAAAGTGAAGCAAGCAAAAGGAATCTTGGTGAATATTCAGTTGATTTCAAAAAATAATACGGGGAAGGCATTAGGGACTAAAATCATCAACTTAAAGATGAAAGGGGATAAATATTTGCTTCAGCAAGGGGCAATGGAAATTGTTTGTGACGGCGCAACTATTTATAATTTTGACGGGGTAAGTTCTATTTCAAAGTCCACAGTGGCAGAATCAGATCAAACATTAAGTCCTCAAAAATTATTATCAGGTAACTACGATAAAGACTTCAATTTCAAATTGTTAAGTCAGGACGGAGCGAAGGCAACAATTGAGCTTTCACCTATTGATAAACGCAAGAATTTCCAAAAAGTAACCCTAATATTGGACAAGGTTAAATCAGCCCTTTCAAGTGCCACTATCTTGGATAAAAGCAACAATATTACCGATGTAAAAGTGGTATCCATTAACTACGCAGCTAGCCTCCAAGACAAGCTTTTTCAGTTTAATAGGGCGAAATACCCAAAAAACGTTGAAATTTTTGATTAGTTTAAGCCCTTTTCCCCTTATCTTTGCAGCCGAAATAAAAGAAAAAAACCGTGGCCAATAGTTGGTCACAAAAAAGAAGATTACAATGTCTATACTAACAAAAGAAAAGAAAGCGAGCATTTTTGCTGAATTTGGTGGAAAAGCAACAAACACAGGTTCAATCGAAGGACAAATTGCTTTATTAACTCAACGTATTGCGCACATTTCAGGTCACTTGAAAGCAAACCACAAAGACCATTCAACTCAAAGAGGTTTAATGCAATTGGTGGGTCAGCGTAAGCGTTTATTGGTTTATTTACAAAAACATAACCTTACTGGTTACCGCGCACTAATTGAAAAATTAGGCTTAAGAAAATAATTCAAGAACTACTTATAATAGCTGTCCCAACTGTCAAACACGGTTGGGATTAGTTGTTTATATAGGTCTATTATTTTTGCATGTTTTTGCAAACAAATTGCTTCACACCAAAAAAATTAAAAATGTTATCACAACCAAAATCAGTAAAGTTCGAGGTTAATCCTGGACAAGAAATATTTATCGAAACAGGTAAACTAGCTCGTCAAGCCGACGGAGCAGTTACTGTTAGACAAGGAAATTGTATTTTGTTAGCAACTGTAGTAGCTAACAAAGACCCTAAAGACGGTCAAGACTTTTTCCCATTAAGCGTTGACTACCAAGAAAAGTTTGCATCTGCAGGCCGTATTCCTGGTTCATTCTTTAAAAGAGAAGCGCGTTTAAATGACTACGAAATTTTAACAAGCCGTTTAATTGACCGCGCGTTAAGACCTTTATTCCCTGAAGATTATTTATGCGATGTGCAAGTATTAATTTCATTGGTATCTAGCGATGAAAATGTAATGCCTGATTCATTAGCATGTTTAGCAGCTTCTGCAGCATTAGCAGTTTCTAATATTCCAATTAAAGAAATTATTTCTGAAGTAAGAATTGCAAAAATTGACGGCAAGTTTGTTATCAATCCTTCAAAAGCGGATTTAGCAAAATGTGAATTAGAATTCATCATTGCTGCTACTGAAAAGAATTTGATGATGGTAGAAGGTGAAGCAAAAGAATGTTCTGAAGAAGAATTAGTGGAGTGTTTAGAAATGGCACACGAAGCAATCAAAAAACAAATTAAAGCGCAAGCTGAATTAAGAAAGATTGTTGGTATCACAGAAGTGCGTGATTACAAAAAGCCAGAACAAGACGAAGACATCAAGAAAAAAGTATACGATTTTGCAACTGCAAAAGTAGACGCCATCGCGAGAATGGGTTCTGCTAAGCATGAGCGTAGCGATGCATTTAGTGCATTGAAAAAAGAAATCATGGAACATTTAGGTACCGAGATTACCGACTTGCAAAAGAAATTAGCAGGTAAGTATTACGAAGACTTAAAGTGGGAAGTGGTGCGTAACATGATTGTTGACAGTCGTATTCGTTTAGACGGTCGTCAGTTAGATCAAGTACGTCCTTTGGCAATGGAAACTTCTCCATTACCAACACCACACGGATCTTCTTTATTTACAAGAGGAGAAACACAATCATTAACAACAGTTACATTAGGAACTAAGTTAGACGAGTTAATGCAAGAGACTGCACAAAGTGCCGAATACCAAAAGTTCTTCTTACACTATAATTTTCCTCCATTCTCAACAGGTGAAGTGAAAATGATGCGTGGTGTAGGTCGTCGTGAAGTAGGTCATGGTAACTTAGCGCAACGTTCTTTAAAACAAATGTTACCAGATAGCACAACATTCCCTTATACACTTCGTGTAGTTTCTGATATTTTAGAATCAAACGGTTCGTCTTCCATGGCAACAGTTTGTGCCGGTTCATTAGCCTTAATGGATGCAGGTGTGCCAGTGCCTAAGCACGTGAGTGGTGTGGCCATGGGATTAATTTCAAGAGAAGATGGTAAGTATGCAATTTTAACAGATATCTTAGGCGACGAAGATCATTTAGGAGATATGGACTTTAAAGTTACAGGTACCAAGGATGGTATCTGTGGTGTTCAAATGGATATTAAAGTAGACGGTTTAAGCATGGATATTATGCGTGAAGCATTGTCACAAGCTAAAAAAGGTCGCTTACACATATTAGATGCCATGTATGAGTGTATGCCAGCTGCAAGAGCAGATGTGAAGCCGCATGCACCTCGAATGGTTAAATTAATTATTGATAAAGAATTTATTGGTGCTGTAATTGGACCAGGTGGTAAGATTATCCAAGAAATGCAAAGAACTACAGGTGCTACTATTAATATTGAAGAAGTAGACAATCATGGTGAAGTAAGCA
>CAIQQR010000076.1 GCA_903874055.1 uncultured Bacteroidota bacterium
GCCTTCACTTTCCCAATTATTTTTTTAACCGTTTGTTTGGGAATAGCAAGTATGGGGGATTTAAAAAAAGTAGGAAGAATAGGTTTTAGATCGCTATTGTATTTTGAAATAGTAAGTACCCTTTCTTTGGCTATTGGCGTGATTGTTGCATTGTGGCTTGAGCCAGGTAAAATAAATAAAGAAGGCTTGCAAATGCAAGACCCTTCCAAGTATACCAAAGCAAGCCATTTTGATTTACTAGGTATCATTGCTCAAAACACCAACTTACAGGTTTTACTTGCTGCTATCATTTTAGGCTTTGCTTTAAATTATTTCCCAAAACGTGAAAAATACATTCATAGTTTAGGTCGCATTACACATTATGTTTTTATTGGCTTAAAATATGTAATGTATTTAGCACCTATTGCTGCATTTGGAGGCATGTCATTTGCCATAGGCAAATATGGACTAAAAACATTAATCCCATTGGGTAAATTAATGGGGACCATGTACCTAACTATGATCCTTTTTATTTTTGTAATCCTAGGGCTTATTTTAAAATACTACAAGCTTTCCATTTTTAAATTACTCGCACATATTAAAGAGGAATTACTAATTGTTTTTGGAACCTCTTCATCCGAGCCTGCCATGCCTTCGCTTATGAATAAATTAGAAAAGATGGGTTGCTCAAAATCAGTAGTTGGGTTGGTAGTGCCCACTGGTTATTCATTTAATTTAGACGGCACTTCTATTTACTTATCTATGGCAGTTATATTTATTGCACAGTTATATAATGTACAATTAAGTGCAGCTGAAATTGTGACTACTATTTTAATACTAATGCTTACTTCAAAAGGGGCAGCAGGCGTAACAGGAAGTGGTTTTATAGTACTCGCATCTACGCTTGCTTCTCTTCAAAAAATACCTATCGAAGGATTGGCTTTCTTACTAGGTGTAGATAAATTTATGAGTGAAGCGCGCGCCATCACTAACATTATTGGAAATAGTGTAGCAACTGTGGTGATTGCAAAAATGGAAGGAGAAAGCATACACCATATTGAGGCTTAAATAGACAGCAAGCCTTTCATTTCATTGCATATTCACTAGCTGCGATGGCTGCTTTTTCTGCAAAATCAGTTCCACTACTTGCAAAAATAATTGCTCTACTTGCGTTTACTAATAAACCCACTGAATTGTTCTTACCATATTTAGTTACCTCCGATAAACTACCCCCTTGTGCACCGACACCAGGAACTAATAAAAAATGATGAGGGATTATTTTTCTGATGCCCGTAAAATCTTCTGCTTTTGTTGCACCTACAACAAACATTAATTGTTCATGTGTACCCCAACTAGCAACCTGCTCTAAAACTGATTCGTATAAAAATTGCCCAGTTGCTAATTTTTGTTGTTCAAAATTTTTACTTCCTTCATTTGATGTTAATCCTAAAACAATCGTCCATTTATTGTTATAAGCCAAGAAAGGATCAATGCTGTCTTTGCCCATATAAGGTGCCACTGTAATGGCATCAAAAGGCAATACTTCAAAAAATGTTTTAGCATACTGCGCCGAAGTGTTTCCAATATCACCACGCTTTGCATCCGCAATCGTAAAATGTGTTGATGGAATATGCGCAAGTGTTGCTTCCATGGCCTCCCAGCCTTGCACACCCTGTGATTCATAAAAAGCGGTATTAATTTTATAGCTCACACAGAATGGTGCGGTAGCATCAATAATTGCTTTGTTAAATTCAATCACTCCTTCCTTGTTCTTAGGCAAATGCGCAGGTAATTTTTGAATGTCTGTATCTAACCCAACACATAAATAAGAATGCTTTGCATTAATTTGTTCAACTAATTTATTTTTTGTCATAGTATATGATTTGAGCCAATAATTATTTTGTTCCGTATGCAAAAACTTTATAACCCCAAGCCGATAACTGCAAATTGTGAATGTCCTTATTTTCTTGATGTGTAAATACTTCGAAGTAGGTGTTTCCAGTAGGCAATTTAGCGTCTAATGAAACTGATAGTTGTTCATTAGATAAATTTAAAACTACCACAACAAAACTGTTTCCATTTTTTCTTGAATAAGCCATTACCTGAGCGGGATGATTCACTGCAATGCGCTCAAAAATGGCATCTTCTTTAAAAGCAGCATTGGTGCTACGTAAATTTAAAAGCGTTTTGTAAAAGTTGGCGCGTTCATATTTATTAAAGCCCATGGAATCTTTTTCAAAAAAAGAAACGGGTCTTAACACCGGTTCTTCCTGACCACTGTAAATAAGTGGCATTGTTCTATTATAGGTTTGGGTAAATACCGCAAACGGCGCATGAATTTTTCCAGGCATGGTAGCAAAGTCGGCTTTGTTCCAAGAGTTTTCGTCATGGTTACTTGTAAAATATAATCTCCAAGCACCTTTCCTAAAAGCAGTGTCAATAGTATGTAAAACGGTGTCTAATGAAAGTACATTTTTCTTTCCTGCAGCAATGTCATTCATCATGTGAAACTCTGTCCATGGATAGGTTGCATCAAAACCAGACTCGTGTAATTTAGGATCATCTGCCTCAGCCAAGAAAAATAAATTTCTTTCTTTTTTTAATGTTGGGATACATTTATTCCAAAAGCTATAAGGTACGCCCCAAGCTACGTCCACTCTGAATCCGTCAATCGCTGTATTTTTAACCCAATATTTCATGGCATTAATCATGCTGTCTTCCATTACATGATTTGCATAATTTAATTCACGCGTATCTGACCAATCTGCCGTATAAATTGCTTTGCCCGTGCTATCACGCTCATAAAAATCAGGATGTGTTTTTAACCAAGGATGATCGGGCCCGCTGTGATTAGGCACCCAGTCAATCAACACTTTCATGCCTAAAGCATGTGCCTTGGTCACAATTTTATTAAAATCATTTAGAGTTCCAAACTCAGGGTTCACATCGGTATAACTAGCCACTGAATAATAAGAACCCAAAGATCCTTTACGACCTTCCTTTGAAATGGGTTGCAATGGCATAAACCAAATTGTTTTTACACCCATTTTTTGCAAACGGGTTAAGTGTTTTGCAAATGCATTTAAGGTACCCTCTTTGGTATATTGACGGATATTCACCTCGTAAATATTGCCTTGTTCCATAAAAGCAGGATGCTTTTGAACAGTTTTTTTACTTTGTGCATTTACCTCAGATATGTTGACAAATAATAAGGTTAAGGAACAAAAAAGGACAAACAAATTTTTCATAAAGTAATGGTCTAAATAATAGTTAGGGGGTCAAGCTTTAATTGCACAAATTTAACATTATTATTTGGCTTAACTTTGGCCTATGCTTAAAAAACTAATCTTATATACTAGCCTATTTATATTTAGTAGCGCTTGTAACAATACCAGTCCGGACGAGCAAGCCGATAATCCGTTGGACGGTGGCAGGTATTTTATAGAGCACTATATGCAAGGCGACATGAAAAAAGCACAGGAATACCTATTGGTGGATGCAAAAAACCAGGCCTATTTTGATCAAATGAAAAAGGATTATTTCTCTTTAGACAAAGAAAGTAGAACCCAATTAAGACAATCCTCCATTGAAATAAATGAGGTAAAGACTTTAAACAATCAGGCTTCTGCTATTATTTACGCCAACTCAAATGATAAAATTCAAAGATGGGTAAAAGTAGTGTCCACACCAAAAGGTTGGAAAGTAGATTTAAAATACAGTTATGGGCCTAAATTATAGGTCAAAAAGATAAAAATTGTATATTTGCCCTGTCTAAAAACAACGATAAAACAATAACGCACAATGGAAGCACAAAAAAACACTAAAAAATACTGGATCTACTGTTTCGCTTGGTTAGCTATTATGGTAACCTTGATGGTTGTTTACAGAGAATTTTTCTGGTTAGCATTACCAGGCACTGTGACTTATTTTGCAAAAGCAATGGATATATTTTAGTAGCTCATCACTACACATAAAAAAAGGGAGCTTTCATTGAAGGCTCCCTTTTTTTATGTGTTAATTTGCGTTAATACACAAAACTGCAATGTCTTTATTTTAATATGGTTAATGCTGCAGCAACATAACTAAAGTTTTCAGGCTGCGCATGGTGAATTGGCTTCGTAACCTTTGACTCTCCTAATCTAACTACTACTGCATTTTTATCTTTAATGATGTAAACATATTGCCCAAACAACCCATTTTGCGCAATAACGCGATGTCCTTGCTCATTAAATATCCAATACTGATATCCATAATAATCTACTGGCTTTCCGCCTTCGGTTGGATCTTTCAAATAGCTAGCAGCAGTCGTTGCTTCCTGAATATATTTTTGGGAAACAATTTGCTGATTTCCCCATTTACCATCCTGTAAAACCAGTTGACCAAATCGTGCATAATCTCTAGCAATTCCATTAAAACAACAAAAAGCTTTTTCATGTTTTTTATCGCCATCTGTTAACCATTTAGCATCCGCCTCGGCTCCCATGGGCACCATAAATTTTTCTGAAACAATTGATGATATTGATTTGCCAAATACTTTTTCAACAATAAAACCAAGCACTTGTGTATCTGCACTTCGATACTCCCAATTCACCCCTGCAGGCTCCTTTGGCATTAACTTATCAATTAAAAATTCTTCGTTGTCCCCATAATAAGCCGAAGCATTTAAACTAAAATAGCTGCCATCTGATTCTTTATAATTTGATCCAGAACTCATGGTTAATAAATCCTTGATGCGTAATTTATCCCAACCATCATTTTTAAATCTAGGCACGTAGTCGCCCACCAAATCATCCACTGATTTAATTTTACCCTCATCAATGGCTATACCTATAAGTAAAGAGATAATACTTTTAGCTGCAGAAAAAGAGCCACTTAAAGTAGTAGGTGTATAACCATCAAAATATTTTTCATATAATAATTTACCGTCCTGAAAAACTAAAAATGCATGCGTATCATTTGAATCTATAATAGTCATTAAAGAATCAGTGATTTGCTTTTTATTATAGTTTGAATCCACCGGCCAAAATTGTGTTTGAGGTGCTTTAGCTACGATATTATATGGATGCGTTTTATAATCATGGATGGTATGTTTACCCCATTTAGCAAAATTACGTAAATGTGAAAAGTTAGGCGTAAATGACAATCCAAACCCAATAGCTATTAAGGCCAAAAGACTTAATGAAATTTTTTTAAGCATGCAATCGTTGTTTAGTTTAATTTGCAGTATCAATGAACCTATATCAAATTCAATTGTTGATATTCATTGATACTGCAAACTAAATTAAACATTTTAATCAAGATAAAATAATGAGTACAAGTTACTTTGACGAAATCATCGAAAAAAGAAGATCAAACCGAAAGTTTGACGCCAATGTAGAAGTTCCTAATGAGGTGATACAAAAAAGTTTAGAGCGTTCTATATTATCTCCTAATAGTAGTAATATGCAATTATGGGAATTTTATTGGATACAAACTCCTTCCTTAAAAGAGCAATTTACAGCACTATGTTTAGGACAAAATGCAGCAAGAACAGCAAAGCAATTGGTGGTATTTGTAACAAGAGGCGATTTATGGAAACAACGCGCCAACTGGAACCTAGCGCGTGTTAAAGAAACGATTCAAGGCGAGCCTGATAAAATGCAAAAAAGAGGATTAGATTATTATTCAAAACTAATGCCACTTGCCTATCGTTCAGATATGTTTGGCTTTTTTACTTTTGTGAGAAGAACCATTAGTTTTTTCATGGGTCTCAATAAACCTTTTTTCCGATTAGGCGGAAAAGCAGATCAACGCATCACCGTGCATAAATCATGTGCTTTAGCTGCACAAACATTTATGCTTTCCATTGCGGCGGAAGGTTTTGAATCTTGTCCAATGGAAGGCTTTGATTCAAACCGCGTAAAGAAAATATTAAATCTTCCTGCAGGTGCTGAAATCAATATGATTATTGCAGTTGGAAAAGCAACTCCCGAAGGTATTTGGGGAGCGAGAAACAGGGTTCCTTACAACGAAGTTGTGTTTGTGAAATAAATAAAAATGGCCGCTCAAAAAAGCGGCCATTTTTATTATTGTGCAATAATATTTATTATTTAACTGCAGGAGTCAAAATGATATTTCGGAATTCAATTGGACCATGATCTCCTTGCATCATTAATGGACCCGGCTCACCTTCCTTACTATCTAAAGCGCCTCCTGTTACGCCAGGAATTTCTTGCTTATAAATAATAGTCGTACCATTTGCTTTAACAGTTACCATACGACCTACTAATTCAACATCATATGATTGCCACTCGCCTGGCTCTTTAGCCATATTTAACCAAGGATCAATAAATCCGTAAATGCCACCAAGGTATAAACTCATTGGCTCCATGCCTTTGTTATCCTCAATTTGAATTTCATAGCGACCTCTTAAATACACACCGCTATTACTTCCTTTTGGATATCTAAATTCAATATGTAGTTTGAAATCTTCAAAGGTTTTTTCAGTTCTAATATTGGCACCTGACTTAGGACTTTTCAAAACACCATTTTCAACAACCCATTGATTTGTTTTTCCTAATGCTTCCCAACCTGTTAAGTCTTTACCATTAAAAAGTTTAATAGGTGCTCCCCAAACAGGTGCTTTGTCTCTCCATAATTTTGGAGCTTTCTCACCAACAAATGTATACGTCTTACCATTTGTGTTAACGATGGTTCCAGATAATTTACTGTCAACTAAAGTACCTTCTAACACCAATTCTTTTTCTGTTCTTTCCCATTGAGCAGGAATATGAAAAGACACTTTACCATCTTTGAATTCTACTTTTGCAATAGGTCTAGCACTTCCGCCTTCCCAAACAAAGCGACCAAAGTATCCATTGATACCAGTGTGTCTTACTTCCAGCCATGACGGCGCCATGCGTCCATCAATATTTACAGTTAAATCCCAACGACCTTCGATAGGATCTTTTTCGCCACCGCCATTTGCTTTTAATAAGCTAGTTGGTAAAACCAATAGGGCTAATAATAATACTTTGAAATAATTTTTCATATAGCATGCAATCGTTTAATGAGTAAGTAATTTACTAAATATTTTGATTAAAACAACCCCTCTTAAACCCCTTTTGGATTATCTCCATATTCGTTTGAACCTGATTGACCATCTGCAAACAACAACCAAAAACCATAAAGTGGGATTAGTTGCCACCAACCACTATTACCAAGGTCATGACATCTTTTTGCACCTTGTGCCCAAATAAACCATAAATAAGGGACATATGCAACAACAATAACGCCTCCAGCGGCTCCTCCTCCGTTTCTACCGCCCGTTGCGAATGAGATTATAAAGGCGAATATAAAAAATGCAAACCCACCTATAATATGACTTAAGCCATATTCTGTTCTTCTAATTCTTCCTTCGAATGAAAATGGATTTTTAAACATATTTGTTAATTTAAATATTA
>CAIQQR010000077.1 GCA_903874055.1 uncultured Bacteroidota bacterium
CCCCTTTATTTAATAAGCATCTATGCTAAGCATATAATTTATATATATAAAAATTAGGCTTTAGGGTAATGGGGTTAAATGCCTTTGTTTTTCAAGCCAATTATATTTCTTATTATCTGCAAATCAATTTATTATGAGTAAATAACGTGTTTTAGATAAATAAATGAAGCTACATGCAAAGTCAAGTAATTATCTGTGATCAACAAGCCATCTATGCAATGGGCAGCGCTATGTTAATTCAACAAAATCCTGCTTATTTGTCTCCTCATATCATTCATGATTTTGATGCCATTAACGAGCTCATGTTGCCAGAAACCCCCTCAGTTTTGGTTATTGACAGTAATATGGTTGATTTTTCCAATCAGGAACTAATGTCCTCGCTTATAAAATTGAAAAAGCAATCCCCTATGATGGTAGTATTGAATGACTCCGACAATTTAATGTTGTTTCAATTAATAGAGCATGGATTTTCGGTAATAGTATCTCGAACGGCAACTCGGGCAGAGTGGTTAAAGGGCTTAGAAATGACAAAGGCTGATAAAGTTTATTTCAGTAATGATATATCAGATAAAGTAAATGCCTTGATGAATAATATGGACGATTTGCAATTATTGGATAAGGTCACCAACCTTGCTTTGTATGATAAGTATATTCTAATTCGCATTTGCCAGGAAGCACCAAGTAAACTCATTGCATCCGAATTAGGGCATAGCAAGCGCACCATTGAAGGGCATCGAACAAAAATGATGCAACTATTTGAGGTAAAGAATGTAGCTGGTTTGGTTAAAGTGGCATGCACTTCAAAGCTTTATCAGCATTATCTTTCCAATCCAGGATTGTATTCGGTTACTTTATGCGCTAAAACATCCTCTTTATAAAAATGGATTGTTTTAAAATTGCCATCAATGTACATTTGCGCTTGGTCGGTAAAATGTTTATTGTTGGGATCAAAACTTTGTCCACCTGTTATAATGGTTTTGGCTTCTAATTTTTTTCCAAAACTCACTGCTGCAATAAAGCTATTGCCTGAATAGCCCCAACGCTTCAAAGCGATAACACCAGGTTCTCTTTTACTTTCAAAGGCAGGTAACTGGCCAAATTTGGAGGAGGTTTGTGCAACCGCGATACTTGGTCGATCATCTGAAAATGGAAACTCACCCTTCATATATCGTTGGTATCTGTTTACTTGGCCCCAAGGAATTTCCCAAGTTCTTTGATTATAGGGAAGCTTAGGGTTACCATAGGCCGCTTTTATGGTTGATAGGGTGGAGTCTATTAAATCCAATTTCTTTTCATTGCTTATTTCATTCACAATCTTATTAAATCTAACAATTGCTTGAGTTGCTGCCTCTTCCGTTTCTGCAGGTGGAAGTTTTGCCATTAATTTAGTTGCCCACTCTACTGCAATAGTTTGAGCAACAGAGTTGGTGTCTGCATCGCGATTCCATGCAGCTAAATATTGAATGGCTTTTTGTTGATTGGCTGTTAATGTTACCCTTTTTGTGTATTCAATAAATGGAGGCAATAAAATATCAAAAGCCGTTAAGTGTTTATTGTAACCAATTTTAATTAAGTCATCCAAACTAATTTTATCAATATGCTCAAGCAATCTCTCTGCATTTATTCCGCGCGCATTTTGTCCATCCGGCGCCATATAAGCAGGATAATTTTTTTCATTAGGACTATTGTTTCCAGCCACTCGATAAGGAGTTGCATTACAGTTTTGTAACCAACCATTCGCCGGATTAATACTTTGTACAATTTCATTTAATGTATGTACTCCCTGCCATTCAGTTGCTTTTGTGGTTCCATCTACAGGATGGGTGAAGTCAAATTGAGTACTACGTTTTGGCATAAAATTTCCATGCCAGTAGGCAATATTACCATCGGCATCGGCATACACGGTATTGTTGCTGTTATTGGCTAATAAATTTAAAGCAGTAGTGTACTCTTTTAAATTTTTTGCTTTGGTTCTTGTCCAACACTCTAGTAATGCATTTAAAGAACGATTGTTTTCGCGAAGGCTTAACCATTTACCATCCCAGGATCCCATGATGGGACCGTGATGTGTTTTATAGGTAGTAAATGTGATATTATTTGCCTTAAATGTAAAGTCGGAACTTAATTTTTTTGGAAGGTCAATGGTAATTTTTCGCTCCTTTACTGGCAGCCATTTATTATCATATAAATAAAACCATTTTCCATTTTCTTGTTTTACTGTTTCTGAATAAACATCGGCCACATCGGCGTAACTACTTGTGTGCATCCAACCTGCATGCTCATTAAACCCTTGGTAGATAAACATTTGACCCCAAGTAACTGCTCCATATACATTTAACCCTTCCTCGCTCACCATATGCATTTCGGATCTAAAATAAAATGGAACATGGGGATTGATATATAAAAGTGCATTGCCATTTTTACTGTGCTTGGGTGCAATGGCAAAACCATTGGAACCTTTTAAGGTTTTTTCTTCCACCGCATAATCGTCAACAGTAAAACCATCATTTGCTACCCAGGCATTTTTATTTTGTATTAAAAATGAGGTTGTTTTTTTTACACTATCATTTTTATTCGAAAAATCAGGATCCTGCGTTTTATAAAAATTAAATACATCTTTTCTTTTAATGCCGCCATACCTTGTAGGAGAAACACTTCCATCGGTCCACATTAAATGATACCAAGGCTTATAATACTTAATTACTTTGGTGTGTACATTGGGATGTTTTGATAAATAATAATTAATACCGTCGGCATGGGCAATTAATAATTTTTTAAACCAATTGGGACTTTTATTAAAATCATTAATTGCAGCAGCACTGTCCTGAATTAATTTCATCATTAAATTATCATAAATGTCTCCTTGTTTTTGTGTCAGCCAGACATATTCCACCTCACTGGTTCTGCCCAACATTTCCAAATAGTTGTCTTCTATTTGTGAAAAATTTTCCTCACATTGCGCATACATTAATCCAAACACCGCATCGGCATCGGTTTTCCCATAAATATGCGGGATGCCCCATTCGTCTCGAATAATCTTAGTTTGTGCTACATGCTTTTCCCATCTTGCTTTTTCGGCACTTACTATTGTTTTATTTATTGATTGACTAAAGCTGAAATTGTAACACAAAAAAAATAAGGGAATGAACAAAACTTTATTTACTGGCTTCATAATGGTAGTTTAAGTAAGTTCTTAAAGTTAAGTAAAATAAAAAAGCACAACCATAATGATTGTGCTTTTTTAAAATATCAATTTGAAGTGATTATTGTAAGTAGCGCTTATACCAGACCCCAAGTTTTCATAGTGGCAAAATTAATTTTAGCAGCTTCCAATGGAGTTCTATTTTGATAAGACTCTTGTTCTATAATAAAATGTTTAGCACCACTCACTTTTTTAGCAAGCAAACAAAGCATTTTAGGATCTACAACGCCATCACCCATGGTGGTACTTTCGTAACCATCGTTCATTTCTCCTCTTCCTGCTGATTTGATTTCATCTTTCACGTGCAATGAAGGGAAACGACCATGGTATTTGTCTATCCACTCTTTAGCTCGGCCTCCACTACCATACATATTTCCAAAATCTAATTGTTGAATCACTAAATCTGGATTGGTATTTTTTATGATTAAATCATAAATAGGCGTGTCATTTATTTTTTCAGTAAACTCAAAATCGTGGTTATGATATCCAAATTTCATCCCTTGTTTTTTACACAATTCACCCGATTTATTAAACACGTCTAATTGGTACATTAATCCATCGTAGCTATGACGTAATTTTTCATCCATCCAAGGACTAATTACATATTCTTGACCCATTGTTGCTGCATCATCTACAGTGTATTTCCAAGCATCACTAAAATCATTTTTAGCTTTGTCAAAATGGGTAGCATTCATTACGGTATGTCCACTTGGCATAGAAAGTCCTAAATCGGATAATACCTTTTTAAATTCAACTGCAGTATAGCCGTAAAATTTTCTGTTAACATAATTAGCATGCTCCACATACTGGTAACCCATATCAGCCAATGCTTTCAGGGTTTCTAATGGATTTTTCATCATGTCGGCGCGTACAGAATACAATTGAATTCCAATGAATGATTTTTCTTTTGTACCTGCGAATACTGCAGCCTCCACTACTTTTGGTAAAAAGCTAGCACCGACCATCGCCAAAGTGCTATTTTTCAAAAATGACCTTCTTGAGTTTTTCATAAGCAATCGTTTAGTACTTAAACTTACAAATTAATTTTTAACATTTGAGTTTTTATCCTTTTACCCATGGAGGAATTAATTTACCCATATTTATAATTTGAATGCTTTCATTAAACTTTTTAACCTTTTGAAGGTCTAAACCCATGCATTTCAAACCAATAAGTTGCCGTTTATCCATTCATCAAATAGTTAATGTATTTCCGACCTTATTTTACCCTTTAGATACCAAGTTTTACGAATTCAATCGTATTTTTATACTATGATTAAAAAGTCAATTTTAGCCTTTATTATTTTAGGCACTTTATTGTGCTCTGTAGCTGCAAAAGCACAAAACGTTACCATTGATGGAACCATCATGGATAGCATCTTGAAAAAGACACTTACATCAGCAACTGTTTCCTTAGCGAGAGCCAAGGATTCTTCCTTAATTAGTTTCACAAGAGCCGATGATGACGGCTATTTCCAAATAAAAAATGTGGTTCCTGGAAGATATTTATTGTCCGTTTCATATGTAGGGTACCAACATTTATGGTTTGGCATTAAAGTGGGCGCTTCTTCTAACTTATCATTGGGTAAGATATATTTAGCAGATGCAAGTCAAACCACAACAGTAACGGTTACTGCGCGCAGACCGCCTGTGGTAATTAATGGCGATTCGATAGAATTTAATTCAGAAAACTTTAAAACAGTTCCTAACGCTGTTGTCGAGGATATGTTAAAGAAAATGCCAGGTATTGAAGTGGATAAAGCAGGTGCCATTACGGTGAATGGGAAATCGGTTACAAAGGTTTATGTGAATGGAAAAGAATTTTTTACGGGGGATCCTAAAATGGCCACCAAAAATTTACCAGCTGATGCGGTAGATAAAATACAGGTGTACGATCGTAAGTCAGATCAAGCTATGTTTACAGGTATTGATGATGGTAATGAAGAAACAGCTATCAATATTAAAACTAAAAAAGATCGTAAGCAATCTACTTTTGGAAAAATAAATGCAAGTGCCGGTGTGCCAGGCCGATTTGATAGTCAAGGCAATGTGAATAGAATTAATAATGATGAACAATTTTCGTTGATTGGTACAGCTAATAATACCAATAGACAAGCTTTTTCAAATAATGACGTTTCCAACTTTTCTGGTGGAGGCGGCGGCCGAGGTGGCGGTGGTATGACATTAAATTTTAGTGGCGGCGGTGGTGGCTCAGATGCGAGCACACAAGGCGTTGCAAATACTTATTCATTAGGTGGGAACTATTCAAATGTATTGAATGATAAAAAAATGGATTTTAATACCAACGCCAATGCAAGTGATATTGAAAGAAATAATATTAGCAATTCTTATACCCAAAATTTAACACCAGGTAATTTATTTAACCGAAGTAGTTATTCTAATTCAACATCTAGAAATCAGCAAGTGAGAGTGGGCATGACTATTGATAATAAAGTGTCTGAAAGTTTTTCATATAAATACACACCATCAATTACTGCACAGCACAATACTTCCAATGGAATATCTAACAGTACTACCTTATTGCCTGATGGTACTTTAACAAATGCAACCAATTCCACGTCCTCTAATGCTACGGATGCATTTAATGTTTCCAATACGTTGTTGTTGAGAAAAAAATTAGAAAAAAAGGGTCGCACTATTTCTTCTACTATTACGCAAGGCTATAATAATTCATCCTCTAATGGCAATCAATTTACCGATCAATTATTTTATACTGCCGGTATTAAAACAAAGGATTCATTATTAGATCAAAAAAATAATAGAAAAGGTTTGTCTCAAACGTATTCTGCTAATTTAGTGTATACCGAGCCATTAGGTAAAAAGTCATTGTTAGAGTTTAACACTTTTGTAAATGTGAATATTGGTTCAACAAGTAAAAAAGTATATGATAAAAACGGAAGCAATGGTTTATATGATTTATTCAATACAAGATTAACAAATGAATATAGTAGTGAGTACACTTATTCTGGAGCTGGAATGAACTATCGTTTAAATCAAAAAAAATATAATTTTACTACAGGGTTTTCATTACAAGATGCTTATTTAAATGGAGAAAATACATCCGCTAATACTAAAATAAAACACGATTTTAAAGACATCTTGCCAAGTGCTAATTTTGTATATAATTTTTCTCAAACTGAAAATTTCAGATTTAATTATCGTACTTCTACAACACAACCTTCTTTAACGCAATTGCAACCAGTATTAGATCAAAGCAATATCAATAATCAAACAATTGGTAATCCTGATTTAACAAGAAGCTATACGAACAACTTGAACATGAGTTATTTCTCTACAAAAATATTAGCACAAAGAAATTTCTTTGCTTTAATAAATGCGCAATTCATAAATAACTCCATTGTTAATTATGATAGTATTTTACCAAGTAGAGCAATATTGTCTAAACCTGTAAACGTAAATGGCGCTTATAGAGTAAATGCTACCATGAATTATGGATTTGGCGTTAAACAAATTTATTCTCGTTTTAATTTTGGTATTAATGGAGGAATTAACAATAATATTTCCTATTCAAGTGGGCAGTTAAATACTACTTTAGCAAAATCATTTGGTCCTAGTTTTACCTATACATATTCAATGGATGAAGTGGTAGATATCAGCTTAACAGCGCGTCATAGTTATAGCAATACTAATAATGCATTGAATGCAGCTTTAAATACCAATTATGTTACAAGGGTATATGGCGCAGATGTAACCAACTATTTACCTTTTGAAATGGTATTTAATCAAACATTAAACTATACTATTAATGAAGGAAGGGCGCCAGGCTATAATACAGCTGTACCTATTTGGAATGCAAGTGTTTCAAAATTCTTTATGAAAAACAAAAGAGCTGAATTAAAAATTAGCGCCTTTGATATTTTAAATAAAAATGTAGGTGTTTCTCGAAACGTATCACAAAACCAAATTGTGGATCAGTCTTACAATGTTATTAATCAATATTTCTTGATTGGCTTTACGTATAGCTTACAAAAATCTGGTTTGACAGGAAATAATGGCCCTGGTGGTGGGCAAAGAATGATGATTAGAATGTAATTTTTAAAATCTTATATTTACACAGTAATTTAAAAAGCTCCTTATGAAAAAAATAATCTTTGGTTTTGGATTGGTATTGGTAACTACTTCCTCACTTTTTGCGCAAATGAAGGAAGGTAAAATTGTGTACGAGCGTAAAACGAATATGTGGCGTATGATTACAGATCCTGAAATGCGTACAAGAATTCCAGAATTTAGAACTGCTAATTTTGAATTACTATTTAATGATAAGGCAAGTTTATTCCGTTCTGTTCCTGATGATCAAGCGCCAGATCCATTCGCAAACAATGGTGGTGACCGAGGTGGCCAGCGTTTTAATTTTAGAATGCCTGAGACAACTACCTATATTGACTTAGCAACACAAATGCAATATGAATCAAGACCCATGTTTGAAAAAACATTTTTAGTAGTAGATTCATTGAAGCCTTTAAAATGGAAAATTTCAGAAGAGACAAAAACCATTGCAAAACACTTATGTAAAAAAGCGACTACAACAGCTCCTGCTCAAATGGTGAGAATGGGGGGTGTTAGAATTGGGCGTAATAATGCTGCAGCAAATGATTCTACTAAAAAATCAGATGCACCTATTGTTACTAAAGAAACAGAAGTTATTGTTTGGTATGCCGAAGATATTGCTGCATCGGTAGGTCCTGAAGTTTATACAGGATTGCCAGGTGCCATTTTGGAAGTAGATATGGATAATGGTGCCAATGTTACAACAGCTACCGAAGTAACTACCAAGTATCCAAAAAAAGAATTAACTCAACCAAATAAAGGGGATAAAATGAATAGAGCTCAGTTTCAAGATGCCATGAAAAAATTAATGGAAGAAATGCAAAGAGGTGGTGGAATGGGAGGAATGAGAATTCGAATGAATAATAACTAATCTTTAGAATGGTCCACTAAGCGACCATTTCCAACCAACTGCAATGCTGCGTGGCTCCCCCATATAATAGGAGTACGCAGCATTTCCTTTTACGCTAAAATTTTTGGTAGCCATGGTTGAATAATAGCTATTGGTAACATTTAAGATATGCAACCAAAATGCGGAATTCTTAAAGGTATAGTTGAATCTTACATTTAAAATATCAAAGCCCGGATATTTGGTAGCATTGGTTTCATCCATATAGTAGCTACTTTGGTGTTGCCATTCAAGATTGGAACTAAATTGGGTATTCAATTTTATATTGCTACTTAAATTACTCCAAAAATGGGGTGCAGCATTCATTTCATTGCCACTCACATCCACTCCTTTAATGACTGTAGCAATATAATTATGTTTTGCATTGGTAGCACTCCAATTGAATTCAATAAAATTTGACGGCCTATATTTTAATTGGTATTCAATGCCAATATGTTTTGTAGAACCGCTATTTTGATTCAAATTAACTCCATCGGGCTGTCTAACTGATATGATTTCATTATTGCCAATTAGTTGATAAATGGATAGCTCACAATACCATTTTTGATAATTTACCCATCCCCCCAGTTCAACATTATTAAATGTTTGAGGCAATAAGTAGGGCACCCTAATTGCGTTATAAATTTCAGTGATTTGTGGTGGTACAAATCCTTCGCTATAGTTGGTGTATAGACCAAAAATATTTTTATTATAAGTAATTCCCAGTTTTGGAATGATGCTTGAGAAATTATTATTCGAACTTGGAGTACCAGAGTTTATTAAATTGACGAATTGATACTCAAAATGATCATATCTTAATGCAAGGTTTGTTTTGATATGTGCCCCGATTTTAGAAATAAAATTTACGTAAATCGCCTGATTATTTATCTTGGTTTGATAATTAGAAACCAATGAATCCCTTGCGGGATAAGTGTATTTTGTATACTTGCCAAGCAAAGTATCTTTAAAAATATCAATATAATGTGCTTTTAAATTTTGATTGGTAAAGTCACTAGAAGCTCCAATGATAAATTTGCTATTTAGTGATTTTAGGGAAACAATATGTTGTACATCCAATGCAATTGCATTGAATTCATTTCGATTAACTTGCCCTTTAAATTTTGTTGGATTACTTGTGTTAGCAATGGAGTAGGTTGGATTTTGATCCATCGCATTATCTCGATACATTACATTTAAAACAGTAGTTGCATTGTCACTCCAGTGGTAATTTAAATTTTGTCTAAGTCTTAATGCATTTATTTTTCGAAAAGTAAATGTTTGTAGTGAACTAAAATTATGTGATGCAAAGTGAATACTATCTACCGAACCCGTCATCTGTGCATAATAGTCAATATATTGCAAGGATTGGTATCCGCTCCATTTTCCATTTTCAAAATCATGTCGAACACTAAATCCTTTTTTGTTAAAATCACTATAATCAATGGGGCCTTTGTTTTGAGCAGCATAATTGGTGTTAAAATACCAACCTCCTTTAAAAGTTGGTATTCCAATACTAAGTTCTGATTTAAAAAGACCAATTGAATTGACCTGATTCAACCATTGAATTGTTTTTTTATTTTCTGCAGATTGACTCAATACATTTATTACGCCACCAATGGCTTCAGCGCCGTATAAAGCAGAAGCAGGTCCTTTAATAACTTCTATATTTTTTATCGCACCTGTGTTTATTTCTATTAAGGCATTATTGCTAAAAAGGCCGCTTGTTCTTATTGGCATTCCATCTTCTAAATACAAATACAATCCTTTTAAAGAAATAGGCTGTCTAATGGCCATCATGTGTTGTTCATTACCAATACTAGGCATGTACACCCCGCTTACTGTATTTAATAAGAACTCAATACGTGTAGGTTTTATTCTTTCAATAGATTCTTTAGAAATTACAGATATGGCTATTGGTGATTCGCTTCTTTTTTCTTGAATTTTATTAGCAGTCACAATAACTGGATTGAGTTGATTGTAAACACTATCCTGGCAAAATATATTTGTGGATGGAAACATTAGCAATACCATTAAAAGACTCAAATAAAACTTCATAATTGCAAATTTAGTTGTTAATTTAGTCAAAGCCTATTTTGGTATAATTATTACAGATGCGTTATGAAAAGACTATTTATTGTTACGATACTATTGATGAGTGCCACTCTTACAAATGCGCAAGTTGAAAGCATGCAATCACAAGCAAAAATTATCAATGAATTATTAGAAGATCGTTTGGAAAATTTGTTGCCAAGATTAATGGATTCAACCCAAATAGATTGCTGGGTAATGGCTACTAGGGAATACAATGAGGACCCAATAGTAAAAACCTTTCTACCAGCCGAGTGGTTATCTGCAAGAAGAAGAACTATTTTAGTTTTTTATCGGGATGCAAAAAAAAATATCTATAAAAAGTATGCAGTAGCAAGGTATCCTGTTGGCAAACAAATACAAGCGGCTTGGAATCCAGAAGAAAATCCTGATCAATGGGATGCTTTAGTGAGTTTGCTTCGAAATTTACATCCTAATAATATAGCCTTAAATTATTCTGAAGATTTTGGACATGCCGATGGTATGGATTTAACAGAGTACAGCGCATTTATCAGTCATTTAAACCAAGAGGAAAAAAAGCATGTTATTTCGGCAGAGCCGCTAGCAGTTTCTTGGTTAGAAACAAGGACTGAAAAAGAAATGACTTATTATCCAACCCTATTAAAAATTACACACGCCATTATTAAAGAAGGATTTAGCAATAAAGTAATTAAAGTGAATGCAACCACAGCAAATGATATGGTGTGGTGGTTTAGACAAAAATTAAGTGATATGGGCTTAGGAACTTGGTTTCATCCTTCGGTTGAAATTCAGCGCAGAATTAGCAATGACAATGATGATGTTATAAGACCAGGCGATTTTTTACATTGTGATTTTGGTATTTCCTACTTACGTTTAAATTCAGATGTTCAAGAACAGGCTTATGTATTGCTACCAACTGAACAAACTGCGCCTGCTGATTTACAAGAGGCCTTTACAAAAACGAATAGATTGCAAGATATTTTAACCAGTCATTTTAAACTAGGTAATACTGGAAACCAAATTTTGGCTGCTTCACTTGCACAAGCTAAATCAGAAAACATTACTCCAAGCATATATACCCATCCCATTGGATTTCATGGTCACGCGGCAGGAACCACCATTGGCATGTGGGATATGCAAGGCGGTGTTCCAGGATCCGGGGATTATAAATTGCACAAAAACACTTGCTATTCCATTGAGTTAAATGCAATGCATACTCTAAAGGGGTGGGATAAGCCAGTCCGTGTTGCTTTAGAGCAAAACGGATTTTTTAATGGAATTGATTTTAAATATATAGATGGGCGACAAACCCACATACATATTATCAATAATTAGATAGATAAAACACTATTTGTAGTTCCGAAAACATTTGCAGTTTCAGCATCTGCTTGCTCGTCGTTTAACCAAATTTTTTTATCAAGGAAGTATTTAAATTCATGAGAGGTTTCTTTAGGCAAGTTTAACTCTGCAGAAAAAACACCTTCTTTTTTCTTGGTCATTGACACTCCTTTTTTCCACTCGTTATTTAAACCTAAAATGTCCACTTTTTTTGCATCTGTAGTTAAAGTAAATTTCACTTTAACATAGTCCTTGGTCTTATAATATTTCTTTTCAATCATGGTATTTATATTATGGTTATACAATTAATACCCGTATCAAATAAAAGTAACCCAGACTATATAATAAAAAAGTCCTTCAATTTGAAGGACTTTTTTATTATATCTAATTTTATAATTTACTTCATTATATAATGAACAATCAAGTAAGTAATTGCGGCTAACACACCACTTACAGGAATGGTTAATACCCAGGCCCACAATAAGTTGGTAGTTACACCCCATCTTACAGCACTTAATCTTTTAGTAACACCTACACCAATAATTGAACCCGTAATGGTATGCGTAGTTGAAACAGGAATACCCATTTGACCAGTAAAAAATAATGTAAATGCACCTGCAGTTTCAGCAGCAACACCTTCCAATGGAGTTACTTTAGTGATTTTAGATCCCATTGTTTTTACAATTTTCCATCCACCACTCATAGTACCTAATCCAATTGATAGATAGCATGCTACTGGCACCCAGCCAGGTAATTGTCCAAATTCTTGAATACTTCCATTTGCAATTAATGCAGCACCAATAATACCCATTACTTTTTGAGCATCATTACCACCATGACCAATACTAAATGCAGCCGAACTAAATAACTGTAGTTTTTTAAACATATTGGCAACTGTAAATGCAGTAGGCGTTTTTATCTTTTCTACATAAACATAAATCAACATGAAAATGATAGCAGCACCAACAATACCATATACAATAATGGAATTATCGGCTTTATCAATTTCGCTTTCAAATATTTTTTGAATATCAAAGCTGACTAATTTTGCTTTTACCTTTTCAATATTTTTATCCTTAATTGGATAGGCAGCATTCATTAAAGAGATTGTTGAATCAATTCCAATCTTATGATCCAAATATAAATTTAAAGGCTCTTTATACAATTCAGTATTAACCTTAGCAACGTCGTATTCTTTTTTAGCATCTACATTTTCAGGAGCTTTAGCTTCTAAAACTAAAAAGTCATTTGCATTACGAACAGCATCTCTTAATTTGCTAGCCGCTACCCCGTTTAAAATATTTTTATCGTTTGCAATTTTAGCAATTTGAACAGCTCCTAAATTATCAAAATTGCTTAAGCTAGGTTCAATTTGAGCATATTTTTCTTTTGCTTTTTCAAGCTTTTCCTCATTTGATTTTAAGCTTTTCAATAAAATGGTGTCACCAGTTTTATGTTTTAATTCGGCATTCAAGTTAGAAATTTCTTTTTCATACTTGTCCATACTATAAAACTTTTGAACGTTTTCTTTTATTTTGCTATCCTCAAAACGATCAAACATAATTACTGTTCCTAAGGTGGCTAAGGAAATAATGACAAGTCGCCACCAAATATTTCTCATAATCGTGACCAGCGTGATAAATATGGATATTAAAATTCCAATGATTGGAGCTAAGAAAATGAACAAAATAGTTTTGACAATAGTTTCCGTATCAACAATTTTAGCCCAAGAGTAATCTACTCCTTTTAACATTAATGCATGTACTATTGCAGCACCTGCAAATCCTCCAATTAATGTGTGTGAAGACGATGATGGAATTCCATACCACCATGTAAGTAAGTTCCAAAATATGGCAGCTAGTAATCCTGAAAAAATTACAGGTAGTGTAATGAAATCTTTATATACTGTTTTGCTAATTGAATTCGCAACCGCATGATCTTTAAAAATCCAAAATGCTACAGAATTAAAAATAGCTGCCCAGATTACTGCTTGAAAAGGAGTCAACACTTTGGTAGAAACCACGGTAGCAATAGAATTTGCAGCGTCGTGAAATCCATTGATATAGTCAAAAATTAGCGCAAGCGCTATGATGATAATTAATAAGGTCATCTTATATTAAAATTATGCGTACTTGATAATGATGGATTCGATCACATTTGAAACGTCTTCAATTTTATCAGTTGCAATTTCTAACACTTGATAAATTTCTCTTTTCTTGATTACTTCTTTGAAGTCATTTTCTTGTTCAAATAATTTCTCGATGCTCATATCAAATACATCATCCGCTTGATTTTCGATACTATTCACCTTAATCATTGCTTCCGTCATTTCCTTGATATTTTTCATATTACGTAGGCCCATCACTGCTTTTTTAGTTTCAGCAGTACCCTGTAAGATTAATTCAGCTAATTTGTGAATACCAGTATCATTAGGATTTACTTTGTAGAAATTAATTTTTTTAGCAGAAGCGTAAATATAATCTGCTATATCGTCTAATGAGGTAGCTAAGTAGTGAATATCCTCTCTATCAAATGGAGTGATAAAATTTCTACCTAATTCAGTAAAGATATTATGTGTTAAATCATCATTCTTATGTTCTAAATTTTCGATTTGAGCTAGAATATTTGCTCTCATATCTGCATCTGGTTCGTTTACCATTTCTTTCAATTTTCTACCCATTTCTTGCACGTGTTCTGCAACTTCCTCAAATAATTGAAAAAATACTCTGTCTTTAGGCAAGAAAATCTTCATGATTGAATTTAAGTCCATAACTAATTTTTTTATTTATTGTAGGCTCAAATTTCCCCTTTTGCCTATTAAATTAGGCATAACCTAGATTACCAAATTGTTAACAAATAAGGACGATAAATATTGACTTAGGTTAAATTTTGGTCCATTTTAATGAAACATTTCCACTAGGATTTAAAAACCTTCTTGTAATATTAGACCATAAAAAAAGGAGAACAAATAAATGCTCCCCTTTGTAAAATCCATAGCTTTCCCCCAAAAGCTGAGTAAATATCCTATATACCATTTCCTGAATTAGGAAATTGAGTGAGCTATTGAGTCATGTAATAGGTTATTTCTTATCTTTAAACTTGAAGCCTGACTTATAAATTAAGTTAATTACCTATTAAAAATATGATAATCAATGAATTGTAAAAAATTGATTTTAATAAATTTCTTATTGATTTTGGTGACTTTATTGTCGATTAAAACCCATGCACAAGGTCCAGATTCAGTATATGTGGTTCCTAATACTCCATTTTTAAGTAAAGTCATTTCAATTCCAGATTTACATACCAGTATCATTTTATCGCCCGAAACCACGGTAATTCCGTTAAAAAATCCAATAATTGCTTCAAATGCACAAAAAATATACAAAAATGGAAATGAAATGTATGTTTTTATAGAACAAACGGGCTTTTTGTACAAATTGGCTACTTATGACTCAGCAAATTGTGTTTTTAAGCGCTTAGATCATACCGTTAACTTGAATTACAATATAAATTGTAAAAATTTTATATATAATAATGAAATTTATAGTTATGGCGGTTATGGCTTTTGGAAAGCGAATGGGCATTTACGAAAGTATAATTTTCAGGATAGTGAATGGGATATTATTCCTTTGAACAAGGAAATCATTTCGACCTACTTTTTATGGTTTTCCGAATCGCAGGGAAGATTGTATCTACCTTATCAAAAAATTATAAATGCTGGAATAGTTGGATCCGAAAATATAGTAGGGGTTCCAATTTATACAAGTTATTACCTTGATCTTAAAAAGAATAAATGGGAAAAGCTAGGTGATCTAGAGTCTGATGTGGTGAAAATTGTAAGCAACGTAAATACAAGTTATGAGAGCTTAAGTTATAATGATGGCATTTTATTTTTGACAAATGATGATGCTTTCATGTTTGACTATACACATAATAAAGTATTTAAATCAAAAAAATCAGATTTAAATCAGTTTTTGATTAGACGCAATAGTATGTCAAACATGTTTATTTATAAGGGTGAAATTTATAGTTATAATAGTAGCAATAAAGCTTTCGTAAAATATCCTTTTAGAATCACTGACTTTGATATATTGAGAACCAGTATATGGGGAGATGAAGTTACTTTATTATACATCATGTTGGCGATTGTGTTCATTGCCCTTATTTTAGTAGGCGCTAAGTGGTTCTTTAATCGTAGTGTAAAAAGAAAATTGGGAAAAGCACAATTACAACTCTTAAAAAACAAGACAGTTACACAAGCTTTTATAGGAACCGAGATATCGCTTATTAAATTATTGCTAGAAACAACTTTAAAAGGCAAGGTGGTTGAAATACATCAAATCAATCACATATTAGGTATAAAAGATAAAAACTTAGGACTTCAAAAGAAAGTTCGTAGTGATATAATGAAGGCAATTAATGATAAATATGAATTTATTACCCAGTCCACTACAACCCTAATAGGAAGTAGTAGAAAATTGGATGATAAAAGGTTTTATGAATATTTTATTATAGCATCTGAAGTAAAAACAATTCAGAGAATATTGGAAAATAACCAATAAGTTTACCAATTGTCATAGTTCTGTCAAATTATGGCTTCATTTACCTAATTATTGATCATAATAAGAGATCAAGGTCTATAATCTTCTCAACTTTGCCCCCAATGAGAAGAGGGCTATTATATCTGTTATTATTATTGTCACCAACCGTACTATTCGCGCAAGTTAAAATGGTGAAAGATACCCTACAAATGCAGGGAGATAGTGTAGTAGTAACAGCAAATAGATCCGAGCGTAAATTGAGTAATATTACTGTTCCAGTAAACATAATCAATGCTAAACAAATTCAGCAAACTGGTTCTTTAAGATTAACGGATATTTTAAAAGAGCAGCCTGGCTTAACCATGACTAGCGGCTTTGGTGCTGGAGTACAATTACAAGGTTTAAATCCTGACTACACTATTATCTTAATAAATGGAGAGCCCCTAGTTGGAAGAACAGCAGGCGTATTAGATTTAAATAGAATCGCCCTAGGAAATATTAAAAAAATCGAAATTGTAAAAGGACCTTCCTCAAGCTTATATGGAAGTGAGGCAATGGCTGGGGTGATTAATATTATTACAGATGCAAATACCAATATTCCATTACAAGCATCTTTAAGATATGGAACTTATCAAACATTAGATGCAGGAATTAATAATGCAATAGCTACTAAATCTGTTTTTTATCAGGGCTTTTATAATTATTTTTCTACCGACGGTTATAGTATACGTCCCAATAGTAGTAGTAGAGTTACCACACCTATACAGAGATATTCAATAAATCAGCAGATTAAATTGAATTTAAATGATAACACGAATGTTTCATTTGGCGTAAGATTTACAGATGAAAAAATAAAAAATGACATTTCTGTAAATAATGGAGGTGCCACCATTACATCAAGTGGCAATGAAAATAATACTGATCAAAATTATAATATCAGTTTTAATCAAAGATATTCCAATAGTTTAAAGACAAGTTTTAGAGGGTATTTTACCGAATACAATGCCAAACAGGATTTGGTAACATTATCAGGTGATCCTTATTACGATTTATTGAATCATCGTTTTCAACGTATCGAAAATCAAACCGATTGGAATGCAAACAAAAATTTAAATGTTTTATTTGGAGCGGGTGCAGTTTGGGAAGGCGTTAAAAGTACTAGATACGATAGCGAGAAGATAAGAAAAAATAATTCTATACAATATGGATTTACACAATTAGAGTGGAGCCCAATTCAAAAATTAATATTAATCGGCGGCGTAAGATTTGATAAAAATGAAACTTATGCTTCTGCTTTCAGTCCAAAGTTATCTGCGCTTTATAAAATAAATACAAAGCATAAAATTAAATTAAGTATTGGCGAAGGATTTAAGGCGCCAGATTTTAGACAAATTTATTTAGACTTTACCAATGCTGCTGCCGGTGGATATAGTGTTTTTGGAACAGCACAAGCTCAGGAAGTAATTAATCAATTAGTGCAAAAAGGACAAATAGGTGCTTTGTATGATAGTTACTATAAATTAAAAGTACTTAAGCCAGAATACTCAACAGGAGTGCATCTTTCATGGGATTATGAACCCAATACAAATAACTTTTTTAGCGTACAAGTTTTCAGAAACGATATTAATAATTTAATTCAGGTTCAGCAAGTTGGAGCGTACGCAACAGGTGCACAAATTTTTAGTTATTTAAATATTGGACGCGCATTTACACAAGGAATTGAATTGGAAGCGAAACATAAAATTGACAATCATATTATTATAAGCGGAGGCTATCAATATTTAGAAACTGGAGACAAAGATCAAATTGATCAAATTAAAGCTGGAAAGGTTTACACAAGAGATGCAAATGGGTATAGTAAAATCTTAAGCCTTAATGATTATGTGGGCCTTCCAAATAACAGTAAGCATAAAGCTCAATTCAAAATACACTATTATCATAACAATGGATTATTTGCCAACTTAAGAATAATGTATCGAAGTAAATGGGCTGTCAATAATACCAATGGCAATGAAGTTTTTGATAATGGAGATGAATTTGCAAATGGATATTTTTCTTTACATACTTCAATTGGTAAAGATTATAAGAGTGGGTTTTCAACACAATTAGGATGTGATAATATTACTAATTATGTAGATGCGGCTAATTTGCCGAATCTTCCCGGCAGAACTTTTTACGCAACTATTAAATATCAAATCTTTCATAAACAATAATTAAAGAGCAAGCGTCATGAAAAAAACAATTCAGTCAATCGTGTTAATGGTTATTATTTCATCAAGTATTGTGGCTTGTACTAAATCGGATACAGCAACTGTAATGCCAGTTACTGCTGTAACAGTTAAGGATATTCCAGCAGATACTGTAGTTGGTTTAAGTGCACAGGGTATACCAATTACAAATGGTAAATACACTTTTTATAGTTTAGAAAGAAACACCATTGTACCAAATACAGATAGCGCAAGTACAGAATGGGATATTGCGTTTATGTCAACAAGAATTATCACCAATGGTGGTACGAGTGGAACGGGTTTAGGCGGCGCATTTGTTTACACAGGATTATTTGATGGTTTAACAAGTATTCCAACAGACTCGGTTTTCAAAACTGACAATGCTCCTACTTCATACGCAATTACAACAGGAAGTGGTAATGGATGGTACAATTATGACGGCTTAACAAATCTAATTACACCTTTAGCAGGAAGAGTTTTAGTGATCAAAACTGCTTCCGGTAAATATGCTAAAATGGAAATTTTATGTTATTACAAAGGTGGCGTAACCTTAGCAGCCACTGCTTCAGATGCAGATAAATTAAATAAGCAACGTTATTATACTTTTAGATTTACCTACCAACCAAATGGTACAAAAACATTTTAGTAAAATTATCTTTCCCCCTCCAAAAAAAAAGGACTCATTTGAGTCCCTTTTTTTTGGAATGCCTTTGATGCTATTTCTATTATCTTTCTAATTTAAAGTCTTTGTCAGTAGCAGGTCTTGCTGGTGCATTGGCAACTTTATAGCCAGTGCGATACATCCAATCAGCCATCTTTTTTAATTTAGGATAATTAATATTTTGTGCATTATCTAATGGCGTATGGTAATCCTCATGCAATAATGAAGTGTACATAATGGCTGGTATTCCTAATCTAGCATAAGGTAAATGGTCACTTCTAAAATACCATCCTTCCACATGTGTTACTTTGTCATAAGTAGTATCTAATTTAAATTTAGGTCCCTCATTGTTTGCATCCATTACCATTTTAACTAAATCCATTGAGTTGCGATGAGGTGCTTGTGTTCCTAAAACAGCAGCGCTGTCAATATTATTTCTTCCAATCATATCTCCATTTAATACAGCAACAATATTTTTTATTGGAACAGTAGGGTGTGATGAATAATATCTAGATCCTAACAAGCCTCTTTCTTCAGCACCTTGAATTACAAATATAATAGATCTTTTAGCAGGATGTTTTATAAATGCTCTTGCATTAGCCAGCATCGCAACATCTACGCTACCATTGTCATCCGCACCATAAAAAGTAGAATCATTATTAATAGCATTGCGTATGCCATGAGCATCTTGGTGTCCGCTGTACAACAGATATTCTGATTTTAATTTTGGATCGGTGCCATTAATTTTACCTACAATATTTACTGAAGGATAAGGATATTTTTCAACTATTAAATTAGCTACTAAGTTTCCTTGAGTATTGGCAATAATTGATTTAGCAGTTTGATGTACCCACATCACTGGAATGGTAGTATTTACTTGCGTGTTGGGTCCTCCTTCAATGTCATAAGTTCCTCTTTTGAAATTTTCATTCGCGTCATCCCATGCTTTTTCTCCAAGATTGTCAGCTATAATAATTATAGCAGAAGCTCCTTTTCTGATAAGTGGCATACCATATTTTGCAAGTACGCTTCTGCTATATCTCCAGGTAGGTAGTGAAACATTTAAATTAATACCAACTGATGAAGCTTCAAATGCAACAACTTTATTTTTAACATCAACATTATTGGTATCTATTTTAGAGGCATCTCCTAAATATACAATCGGAGCATTGATTTGCTTGTTGGCCATTTGAGCCACACTTACATCCTTCCATAAAGCCAAGTTTTTATTATCTATTTGAATGGAAGAATTATCTGAAATTTGATTTCTCCACATCGTGAAAAATTGCAAGTAAGTCCCATCATCACCAGCTGGTAATAAACCAATAGATCTATATTTTTCTACCAACCACATGGATGCTTTTAATTCATCAATGGTTCCTGCTGATCTTCCTTTAAAATGAGGATCTGCAAAATCGTACAAATCTTTTTTTAACTCACTTGTTTTAATCAAGTCTAATCCTGGAGGATTTGTGGACTGCGCTCTTAAACCAACATTTAATAAAAGTGCAATAGCACCTAAAGTTATTTTTTTCATGTACATATATTATTTATTTTTTTTAATCTATTATTAGTAGCAAATTCATTTAAAGCTTTGCTTTAAAACTCCATGTGAATTTAAATGTAGCAACCGTTTGGCCTGCCTCATTTTTTCCAATTGATTCACAAATTAGTGTCACCCCTTCGCCTGTGCGTAATGTTTCAGCAATTGCATTTTCAATTGCTTTCCCATCATTACATGTAAACTTTAATTTTCCAGTCCCCTTTTTAAAATAATCGGCTTCCATTTTTACTACCAGCATACTTACTTTAAAAGCTTGTTTATAAATGTAACCAAATGCAAGTAATCCAATACTCATTTCAGCAGCCATTGCTTCGGCCGCAAAGTACATGGATTTAAAAGGGTTTTTACTAAACCAAGAATGCCTAACTCCAATAATACATTTTACTTCGTCAATTTCATTTAATCTAAGGCCAACAAAAAAGGCTGCGGGTAATTTAGTAGCTAAAAAAAATCCGAATCGGATTGGGCTACTAATTTTTTGAACAAATTGACTAAATAATGCTCCCATTTGATGCTGATTTATCTTAAAAATACAAATTACTCTGCACAATAGAAATAAAAAAGCACCAACTATGTTGGTGCTTTAGGGTAAGCAAAGGCTAGTAAGTACTTATTTCCCCAAGAAAGTACTTCTATTAATTGTAAACCCGAATGCAAGACTACCGTTTGCAATATTCATACTATTTCTAGATAGTTGATCAACATTAGAACTGAAAGTAGTATTTCCAACAAAGAATCGGAATTGGTGCCCACCAGAATTCAACTCAACACCTATAGATAATAAATCAGGTTGGTAGTTGATTATGTTTCCTGTACTAGTTAATATATTTTCATACATATTTAGTTGACGAGCATATTCAAAATCAAGATTTACAATATCAGATATTTTATATTTTCCGCCAAATCCTACTGAATAAACTTCATTATCATTATTAATACCATAAGGAACTTTGTTAAAGTGAACAACAGATGGTATTATTTGTAATGAAAGTCGGTCATTAAATTTGCGAGATATTAATAATTGGTTTACATAATTATATCTATCACCCGCAAATGTAATAGTCTTATCTGGTGCTGTGTTTACATTTACTAAAGAGAAAAGGGCAACTGAAACCGGAATAGCATGTAATCCAGTTTGCTGACGTATTATTTTAATTTTCGTAAAACCTTCATATTTAGAACTGCCAGCTGCAGCCACTCCTATATTTATCCAACGATATGGTGAGTAGTCAAAAGACAAATAAGTATATGCTACGCCTGAGTTGATTCCAAATAATTGTGCACCTACCTGAGATCCTGCATTTTTATCATATATCTGACTAAAATGGTGAGAAATCATAAATTGAAATTCGCCAGGTGCACCCATCTCCGTTGTTTGCATGTTTATTAGCTTTGAGGTAGCAAATACGTTTTTAGTAATTTTTTGCTTTGGCTTCACTTTAGCTTCACTCGTTGTAGAATCACTTTGTGCAAATGATTGGCTAAAAAGTGCAAGACTAAATATAATAAGTGGTAATATTTTTTTCATAATTTTTTGTTTTAAGACAATTACTGTAATTGACTATTTGTAATTCACTATTGTGGTTGACCTTGTGCAATCCATGTTAAAATAGTATTAGTGGTACAAGTGTTTAAGCTTAATACTGGACCAGGATGACCAGTTGCTCCACCACTTTTCATCATGGCAGTTAATACTGCTTTATCAGATAATAAAAGTGTATAAGTAAGTACAGGGGAAACGGTGCCGTGACAAGTAGAACTTTTACAAGTTGAATTATAAATAGGTAAAAAGTTTGCATTATAAGTAATAGCACCTGAAACCAAACAACCTCCGCCATCATCTTTAGCACCTTGTGCTATCCAGTTTTGCATAATAACTTTTTGTGTTTCTGTAAGATGTACATTGCCATCCCCAGGATGTTTGGATGCATCCGCAACCATATCTTTAAAAGTGGTTACTCTTGCAAGAATCGTTGGATAAAATATAGTATCCAAATGTGAAAACTGTACTGCAGTACTTCCTTGATTATTATTATGACAACCACAACCGCCACCAGTAACAATTGGAACCACTTCGCTTCTAAAAGACACTGTAGGTAGTGATTCAATATCAGCTTTATCTTTATAGCAAGAAGAAAATACAATTGCAACTAAGCTTGCAAAACTTGCTATTGTTATTAATTTAATTTTCATATCGATAAGTTTGTGTTTTTAGTAAAAGCTACTTTGTAATTATTTTTCCTGAAACTTTATATTTAAAAATTCCTGCATTTCCAATTCCATACTTCCATACATCTGGAATATTTTGATCAGAAAAATACCAAGCTTTAATTAATGCGATTTCACTAGGTTTTAATCCACCATCACTATTTGCCATTCCAGCAGTATTGGTAGTACCCCAAACTCCAGTTCTTGGATTCGCCATTAAAATTGTTGAGTCTACTCTTAAAACGATTGCGCTTGTTCCATTTAAATAATCTCCTTTAACATAGTAAGCCTTTTTTGTTATTGGATCGGTATATGCTACTGCAGTATTGCTTCTTACCCCTTTTGGATAACTAATATCAAAAATGATATCATCGTAATTGTTAAATGGACCACGTACACTTGCCGCTGCAACAGGGGTAGAAAAAGTTTTATAAGGTCTGTAACTTGCATTTGCTAAAGTATCAGTATAAAATTTACGTACGCTATCTTTATAAGCAGCTAATATAGTATTGCGAAGTATTGTATTGTTAAGTTGAAGATAAGTACTCACGGCATTAGTCGTTAAATTTGTGGTAGACCATACTGCAGTATCAGCAGCAGTTAATCCTGGGATCAAACCTTTTCTTGCCCAAACACCAGTGCTAGTGGCTTCATTATGACAGTTGCCTGAAGTACAGCCTGAACTGATAATTGCAATTGCTGCTGGTCTAAAGTCATTTGCATCTGGTCTTTCTTTAGCACCATTTAAGATCCAATTATATATAATGGCTTTATCTGCATCAGCAACATCATTCCCTGTAGTAATAGGAGGCATTGCTTTATTAAAATCATTTGTTGTTATAGCAGTCCATAATTTACTAGCACCTGGATTACCTGCAGTAACATATTTCATTACATCGGCATAGGTATTAAATTTAGGACTAATTGGTCCACCATGGCAATTACCTGTTGCACAACTTTCAGTCAATATTGACTGAACACCTCTATAATTAATACTATCATTTAAAGTGGGATTAGCACTCGCTAAAGCAAAAATATTACTACTATAAAATGAAGCATAAACCGTACTATCCGCATTGCCCTTAAAGGATCTATTAAGACCTGTTATCACGGAATTGCTATCCTCCTTCTTACATTGTATAGAGAAAGTTGTGAGTGCTCCCATTAGAAAAAAGAGTGTGATCAGTTTGATCATTGAAATTTTTCTCATAAATAAAAAATTTAACTGTTAAAGAAATGGAGTAGCTGAAAATCACTCAAACCATCTTATTTTCTTATATGCTACACGAAAATTAAAAGGAAGTATTCCTTTTTCAATACGCAAATGTATTATGGGGAATATGCACTGTTTATGATGTATGTCAGAAAAACTTATGAGAATTGTCATTGAATTGTCATGAAATAATATGACTGATGAAACTCATCTTTTTTTATGATGCGGGTCAGTAGTTTAAAAAATTCGAATTGATAATCTTTGTACATCAAAATATTAAATACAATGAAAAAATTATCTGTTTTATCACTTATTGTAATTTTTATAATTACTGCTAGTTTTACTTTAATACAAAATAAACCTTGGGCAGTTCCCGCTGACAAAGCCAAAGCTGTGAATACTGTTAAAACAAGTGCTACCTCTATTGCAGATGGGAAAGCTTTGTGGAGCACACATTGCGCTTCATGTCATGGTAAAACTGGATTAGGTGATGGTGCAAAGGCAACAACTTTAAATACTGCACCGCCAGATTTTAGTAAAGCAGGTTTTCAAGGTCAAACCGATGGTTCTATTTTTTATAAAACTTCAGAAGGACGTGGTGATATGCCAAGTTTTAAAAAGAAAATTACTGACGCCGATGATATCTGGAACTTGGTAAACTATATGCGTAGTTTAAAAAAATAATAAGAATCTAGATAATAAGCCTCACTACGAGGCTTATTATTTTTTAATGCTCATTTAACCTGTTTTATGAATACTCAAAATCAACTCCCAAATCAAGTTAGTTATCGCCGAAAATTATTAGCTGGATTAGGGGCACTTAGTTTATTCCCAATTTTAAAATTTGGATTTTTAGCGAATAAGAAAGAAGTCATAAGCTGTGCTCCAGATACTAAGAATCAAACTATGAAAATGTTAACTCAAGACGGCCGACTTGTAGAAGTTGATATTTCTAGAATCAATGTTACAAAGGAAAAAATATCAAATAAACAATTACAAGATTGGGTTAAAAAAGAATTGTAATTAAAATAATATTTTAATGAAAACCAACGAAAATTCAAGAAGGGAATTCCTAGCCACTACATTATTTGCAGGTGCTGCTTTAGCTGGATGTGGAGGAAATCCATTTACACCCGACGAGGTAGCAGATGTTAAGCCATCAGGAGAGATGGTAAAATTATTGTCTGTTGATGGTGAAATAATCGAAGTAGATAAAGCATTTTTAAAGCCAGTCCCTGAAATGCCTTCTGTGCCCAACTCAGAGGCAAGAGTAGGTATTCCAGGAAAGAAATTCGCCATGGTTATTGATTTGTCCAGATGCAAGAGTGTAAAAAAATGTCAATCGGCATGTAATCATATGCACCATATACATCCAGGTCAAAATTGGATTAAAGTGTATCCTATGCAGGAGTCTGAAAAAACAGCTCCCTATTGGCAACCTACAACATGCATGCATTGTGATGAACCACCTTGTGTAAAAGTATGCCCAGTAGATGCAACTTTTAAAAGAAAAGATGGCATTGTATTAATTGATAGTGATCGTTGCGTTGGCTGTCGTTTTTGTATGGCAGCATGTCCATATTCTTCAAGGGTATTTAATTGGGAGGAACCACAAATAGCAAAAGAAATTGCTGACAAGCCATATTCATGTGAAACAAGTATTCCTCAGAAAAAAGGAACAGTTGGAAAATGTGATTTTTGTCCAGATATGGTACGCCAAGGAGGCTTGCCACATTGCGTTTCAGCTTGTCCTAATGGCGTATTTTTCTTTGGAGATATATTAGAGGATTCTGTAACAAATGGTGCTGAAACATTTCGTTTTAGTGATTTGATAAAAGATAAATCTGGGTATAGATTAATGGAAGATTTAGGAACTAAGCCAAGTGTTTATTACTTGCCACCAGTGAATAGAAACTTTCCATTTGAAAACAATGAGGGTGAAAAAAAATAAAACATCGTTAATTAAAAATTAATAACGTGGAAAATTTAGCAGAAAATAAAATAGTACTAGACTTACTGCCACAAAAATTTGGTAAGCAAGGACAAATTTGGGTAGTTTGTTTATTAGCTATATGTGCCGTTGGTTTTTATGCATATTGTAGACAATTATATTATGGATTAGAAGTTACTGCATTAAGGGATTATGCATCTTGGGGGATATATATTTCTAATTTTGTATTTTTTGTTGCTATTAGTTTAGTGGGGTCTTTAATTACAGCAGTACTTCGTTTAACGGATGTACATTGGAGTACACCCTTAACTAGAATTGCCGAAATAATTGCGGTCTCTGCAATCTCATTTGCTGGGCTAATCATTATTGTTGACATGGGTCGTCCTGATCGTTTTTACAATTTATTTACCCATGGCCGATTACAATCTCCAATTATTTGGGATGTTATTGTAATTACTACTTATTTGTTTATTAGTTTATTATTGCTGTATTTCCCGTTGCTTCCAGATTTAAAAATTATGATTGCTTTTAAAGATAAAAATGGGAAATGGTTGCAAAAATTGTATGAATTCTTAGGATCATTTTGGAAAAATAAACCTGAGCAATTTAAAATTACAGATAAGGCAATTAATATTTTATCCATCACTATTATACCTGTTGCATTCGCAATACACACAGTAACCTCTTGGTTATTCGCAACCACTTATCGACCAGGATGGGATAGTACAAATTTTGGCGCGTACTTTATATCGGGTGCATTTTTGGTAGGTGCAGGCGGCGTCTTGATTGCTATGTATGTTTTTAGAACACACTATAAATTAGAAAAGTATATCACAGATGATCATTTTGATAAAATGGGAAAAGTGGTTGTATTGCTAGCATTGGTTTATTTATATTTTAATATTAATGAATTTTTAGTACCTGCATTCAAAATGAAAAAATCCGAGGAAGAACATTTAATGGGTTTATTCACAGGTGAGTTTTCTCCTATTTTTTGGTTTGCTATTTCTGCCTCTATGTTAATTCCAATTTTAATTTTGGTTTTCAAAAAAGGCCGAAAGCCAAAGTGGTCATTCTTTGCAGGTATTTTAGTTGTAGTAGGTTCTTGGTTTAAACGTTTTTTAATAGTTACTCCAACATTGCTTCATCCATTTCTACCAATGCATGATGTTCCTAAAAATTATACAACTTATATACCAACATGGGAAGAATGGGCTATTGCAGGGGGCTCTTTAGCAGGTGCGTTATTAGTAATCACCTTTTTTGCAAGAATCTTCCCAATCATTCCAATACATGAAACCATCATTGAAACTGAAAGTCATGAAAAAGCATAAAATAATTCAAATACTTTTACTAATTATTGCGCTGTCACCTAGTATATTAATGGCTCAAGCCGTTGAAAAAAACAGCTTATCCTTAAACTTAAAATATTTTAATGATAATAATATTACACATCATTTATTAGTACAAGCAAAATCTAAAATTGATGGTAAATTCCAAACTATCCCAAACATAACTATACAGTTTTATATTGGCACCGAAGCCGATAAAAGAAACTTATTAGGCAAGCGTGTAACGAATGATCGAGGTGAAGCAATCATTGAAATTCCACCCACCGCAAAAGATGCTTGGTTAAAGTCACCTAATCAAAATTTTCTTGTAGTATCAACTGCAACAAAACAATTTGAAGCAGGACAAGGAGACTTAGCAATTACAAAAGCTAAATTAAAAATTGACACTGCTGAGGGAAAAATGATTACTGCAAAGATGGTTGCCTTGGTAGATACTATTTGGAAGCCAATTGCTGCAGTAGATGTTATTGTGGGTGTAAAGCGTTTGGGTGGAATTTTAAATGCCAATGAAACCCAAACTTTTCCAACCGATTCAGCAACAGGTGGAGTGATAGCAGAATTTAAAAGAGACAGTATTCCTGGAGACCAAAATGGAAATATAACTATCATTGCAACTGTGGCTGATAATGATAAGTATGGTAATTTAAGTTCAGAAATGCAAGTGCCTTGGGGTAAAAAGTCATTATACATGACCAACTTTGATCATAGAACATTATTTGCAAGAAGGGGACATTCTCCTATTTGGCTAGAACTATTGGCCTATACCATTGTTATTGCAGTTTGGTCTATTATCATTTTCTTATTATTTCAAATTAAAAAGATAAAAAAGTTAGGTTTTGAGTAGAACAGATGTTTGATGTTTTGATGAAGAAAAGGCGCTCATTGAGCGCTTTTTTAATTTGTCTTACAATTTTTTATAGATTAACCCTTAAATTTAGGTATCAAACTCAACGATTATGCCACAAGGATTGCAAAATTATGACTACCTAGTTTTTGTATTGTATTTTATTTTGATTGCTAGTTATGGATTATGGATATATAACCGTAAAAAAACAGTAAACATTAATACCACTGACTTTTTTTTAGCAGAAGGTCAATTAACATGGTGGGCAATTGGAGCATCTTTAATTGCATCTAATATTTCGGCAGAGCAATTTATTGGAATGAGTGGAAACGGATTTAGATTGGGATTAGCCATATCTGCTTATGAATGGTTGGCAGCAATTTCCCTTGTAGTAGTGGGTGTTTTTTTTATGCCAGTTTATTTAAAGAATAAAATTTATACAATGCCTCAGTTTTTAAAAACGAGGTATAATGAAACAGTAGCAATGATGATGGCTATTTTTTGGTTGTTCTTATACATATTTGTGAATTTGACTTCTATTTTATATTTAGGTTCTATTGCCATTAATAATTTGACAGGAGGTGCACACTTTCATTTAATTATGATTGGTTTAGCGGTGTTTGCTTTATTCATTACACTTGGTGGGATGAAAGTAATTGGATATACCGATGTGATACAGGTATTGGTTTTAACAATTGGAGGACTTATTACTTCCTACATTGCATTAACAGTGGTGGGAGAAAAATTTGGCTTTGGTAAAAACGCAATTGCAGGTTTGCAACATTTGGTGAAAGTGGCACCCGATCATTTTAAAATGATTTTTGACAAACCAAGTGCAGGGGCAACTCAAAAACAAATTGATGATTATTCATCATTGCCAGGACTTGCCATGATGGCGGCAGGTATGTGGGTAGCCAATTTAAATTACTGGGGATGTAATCAATACATAACACAAAGAGCTTTAGGCGCTGATTTAAAAACAGCCCGATCTGGTATATTTTTTGCGGCAATGCTAAAATTATTTATGCCATTATTGGTGGTAATACCAGGTATTGCAGCTTATGTTTTATATCAAAACGGGTCCTTACAACAAGACATGTTATCCAATGGTGTAGTGAATCAAGATAATGCTTATTCTTCGGTAATTGGCTTTTTACCCGTTGGCTTGAAAGGCTTATCCATGGCGGCTTTAACGGCAGCAATTGTCGCTTCCTTAGCAGGTAAAGCAAATAGCATTTCAACTATTTATTCATTAGATATTTATAAAAAGTATATCAATAAAACTGCTGCCGATAACAAAACAGTAAGCACAGGAAGAATCATGATTATTATTTCATTAATCATTGCCATTATTATTAACTGGAACGATACACTAGGTATTGGTGGAAAAGGTGGGTTTGAGTTTATCCAAAAATATACTGGTTATATTTCTCCTGCTATTTTTCCTGTTTTCTTGTTAGGTTTCTTTTGGAAAAAAGCAACTTCAAAAGCAGCGATTTCTGGAATTATTTTAGGATTAATATTGGCAATTTTGTTTGATAAATTTTTACCAGGCATATTTGGTAACGAAACTATTTTATATACTGCATTGCCAAATGGTCATGGTGGTTTTGAAATCCCTTACTTAATTCAAATGGGTTGGGTGTTTTTATTCACTACCATCATTATTATTACCATTAGTTTAATTGATGTAAAAGGGCAAACACATGTTAATTCATTACAAGAGGATACTACTAAATATACTTTAACCAATACGCATATTGCCATGATTATAACCATCCTTGTGGTTGTAGCTGGTTTATATATTCGTTTCTGGTAATGATTGAAATAAAACTATATGACTATAAAATCGGTGCTTCTAATTATTATTGCAAACTTATGTTTACAGCTAACTGCTATTGCTCAAAACAGCAGCACCCTTATTACCAATGTACAAATAATAGATGGCACAGGAAGCCCTTTAGTAAAGGGTGCAGTAAGAATTAAAGGTGATGTAATTGTACAATTAGGTGATTTAAAAGCAAATCCAAATGAAAAAGTAATTGATGGCAATGGACAAATATTAGCACCTGGTTTTATTGACGCTCATAGTCATCATTTAGGTGATTTGCAAAAAAATCCAAATGGATTGTCAACGTCCAATCAAGGAATAACTACAGTGGTTATTGGACAGGATGGAGAAAGTTATCCAATGGATTCTTTGGAAAAAGATATGAAAGAAAAACGAGTAGTAGCCAACGTTGCAAGTTATACGGGTCACTCAAGTTTAAGGGAAGAGATTATGGGGGAAAAGAATTTATTTCGCAATGCAACGCAGGCCGAGATAGATAAAATGAAAA
>CAIQQR010000078.1 GCA_903874055.1 uncultured Bacteroidota bacterium
AATATTTTTTCTCTTCTTTCTTTATGTAATTTAGAAAATAGTATAATGATTAAAGCAAATTTGCCATATATACTTGAAAATCGCACACAATTATTATTAAGGAAATATAATATATATGTAAAATATTATCCTTTGGGGGAAGGATAATCGGGGTGATTGAGATTCGTCTTGGTCACCCCAACTTTTTTAATAAGCAGTACCCCCGTAATTACTAAGGCGGTACCAACTAATTGTTGCCATCTAAATGATTCCCCTAAAATCATGTTAGCTTGAAATAAGGTAGCAACGGGTCCAATACTCGTAATAATAGCCAAATTGTTACTTCCAACCCTTTTCATTCCGGAACTTAATAAAAAGGAGGGAATGACGGTGGCAATCATGGCCAAGGCAATTACATACCAGCATATATTCAATGGTATATGGTACCAAATTGTTTGGTTTGAAGACTCATAATGCTGATTCCAAAGTATTTGAATTAAATAATGGGCAAATATGCCAACACTTGCAGCAAGCATGGCAATACTTGTGTAAATACTTGCTCCCATTTTGGGTACTAGTTTCCCAGTTCCCACCAAATAAAAAGCATATGTAATACCACATAAAAGTACCATCATAGATCCAAATAGGAATATACCTGTGTTGGACATTAAATACAACTCCCCCCAATAAGCAATTCCAATACCTAAATAAGTAATTAAAATGGATAGCCATTGTCTGTTGGTGATCTCTACTTTAAAAATGATTCTATTAATAACAACTGCTAAGGTGGGGTATATAAATAATATAATCCGTTCAATACCTGCAGATACATATTGCAATCCAATAAAATCAAATAAGCTACTCAAATAATAACCTAGTAGCCCCATGGCTATTGCCCACAAGTAATGTGATTTTGTTATTGGTCCTTTTAATTTAGATCGATTTAATAATAGTACAATTACATAAAAAGGGAATGCTATTAACATTCTCAACATAAGTAATGTTGTAGCGTTAATAGCACTCTCTTTAAAACAAAGTTTAATCCAAATAGCTTTGGTAGAAAATAAAATGGTTCCTAAAATAGCTATTAAAAAACCTTGGTTATATAATTTATTCTGTTTTATACGGCAACATTAAAATCTCTTAATGCATCATTTAAGCTCGTCTTTAAATCGGTACTTGGTTTTCTTTGTCCTATAATTAAAGCACAACTTACTTGGTACTCACCTGCAGGAAAACTCTTTTTGTAAGTGCCAGGAATTACAACACTTCTAGCCGGTACACGACCTTTGTATTCAATAGGGGTGTCTCCACTTACATCAATAATTTTAGTACTTTTTGTAAGCACCACATTCGCGCCTAACACTACTTCTTTTTCTAAATGAACCCCTTCCACAACAATACATCTGCTTCCAATAAAACAACCATCCTCTACAATTACAGGGCTTGCTTGTAATGGCTCTAAAACACCACCAATACCAACACCACCACTTAAATGCACATTCTTGCCAATTTGAGCACAACTCCCAACTGTCGCCCAGGTATCTACCATGGTTCCTTCATCAACGAATGCCCCAATATTTACATAGCTTGGCATTAATACTACATTCTTTGCTAAGTAGGCACCATATCTTGCTACCGCATGAGGTACGGCGCGAACTCCTAATGCTGCATATCCAGATTTCAATAACATTTTATCATGAAATTCAAATGGAGCTATTTCCCATGTTTGCATTTGTTGAATACCAAAATACATTAGAATGGCTTGTTTAACCCATTCATTTACTACCCAGTCATTTTCTGTTGGTTCAGCAACTCTTAATCTCCCTTTATCTACTTCCTCAATTACTTCACGGATTGCATTACTATAGGTTTCATCTTTTAATAAAGCACGGTCATTCCATGCAGCTTCAATTTTTGATTTTAAGTCCATTATTTTCAATTTTGGCAAAAATACGCCTCAACAACTATTTTTTTCTCAATTCTTTTGCACAATAAACACCCCATTTTATTGCAGGTATTGTTTAATTTGCAGCATGTTTCCTTATAATGAAGATATACAGGCTTGCCTTGAAGTACTCCAACAAGGAGGTATTATTTTATATCCAACCGATACCGTTTGGGGGATTGGCTGTGATGCAACCAATGAAAAAGCGGTGAAGCAAATATTTGAGCTTAAAAAACGCTCAGATACCAAGGCGATGATTGTTTTGGTAGAGAATGAAAATGCCATTTTGAACTATGTGAATGTAACTGAGTTGCAAATATTTGATTACATAAAAGGGATTCATAAACCTACCACCGTAATTTATAATCATGCCAAGAATTTGGCTCATAATTTAATGGCCGATGACGGATCGGTGGCAATACGAATTTGTAAGGATAAATTTTGTCAGGAATTAATAAAGCAATTTGGAAAGCCAATTGTAAGTACTTCGGCAAATGTTTCTACGTATCCAACACCCCTTTGTTTTAATGATATTTCATTGGAAATAATTGATGGGGTTAATTATGTGGTTAAACATCGTCAGGATGAGTTAGAAATGCAACAACCATCTGCCATTGTTAAGTGGAATGAAAATGGGGAATTAATTATTATCAGACACTAAATGATTTCCTAATGCATAAAATTTGTGTAATTCAAACGGCATTTATAGGTGATGTGGTATTAAGTACCGCAATGCTGGAATCATTGCATGCAAAATACCCTGCTGCACAAATTGACATTGTTGTAAGAAAAGGAAATGAGGCCTTATTTACAAATCATCCTTTTATAAATGAGGTAATTGTTTGGAATAAGCAGTCGCAAAAATATAAAAATTGGTTTGCAGTTTTAAAGCAATTAAGAGCACACAAATATGATGCATTGTTAAATTTGCAAAGGTATGCTGCTACTGGATTGTGGACTGCTTTGTCAAAAGCAAAAATGAAAATTGGCTTTGATAAAAATCCATTTTCATTTTTATTTACACATAAAGTGGAGCATTTGGAAATGCAACCAGGTTTACATGAGATACAAAAAAATCATGCATTAATTTTGGCGATTGATGCTAATATTGAATTACAAAAACCAAGGTTGCACCCCTTGCATACAGATTTTGAAAAAGTAAAAAACCTTCAATCTCAACCCTATATTTGCATTGCACCAGCCTCGGTTTGGTTTACAAAACAATTTCCAGTTGCACAGTGGATTCAATTTTTGAATCAATTACAATTTGATGGCAAGGTTTATATTATTGGTGGGCCTGGTGATAAAGCATTGGGAGATCAAATTATTGCCGGAATAAAAGAGGATTCAAAAGTTTATAATAATGTGATGAATGTTGCAGGCCAATTTCATTTTTTAAGTTCGGCAGCTTTACAGAAAGGAGCCGTTTTAAATTATGTGAACGATTCTGCACCCATGCATTTTGCTTCGGCTGTGAATGCGCCGGTTGCGGCGATTTATTGTTCGACTATTCCTGATTTTGGATATGGACCTTTGTCAGATGAATCCTTTGTGGTTCAAACCCAGGAAGCACTTCCTTGTAGGCCCTGTGGTATTCATGGTAAAAAAGCCTGTCCTTTGCATCATTTTAATTGTGGTTTTACCATTCAAATGCAACAATTGAATGCCCCATTGGTTCAAGTGAAGCAACATTAGTACATTTGCGCCATGCAATTAACCCTTACAACTAGAGAAACGGAACTATTAAAGGCAGTGGCGGAAGCCGCAGCTAAAATAGGGGTACCCGCTTTTGCTGTAGGTGGTTTTGTGCGTGATAAAATATTGAATCGCCCTACTAAGGATATTGATATTGTATGTATTGGTGACGGAATGGCTTTAGCACAAGCATTTTCTAAATTATTTCATCCCACTCCTCCCGTTGCTTTATTTAAAACCTTTGGAACGGCACAGGTAAAATTTGATGATATTGAAATTGAATTTGTAGGAGCAAGAAAAGAAAGTTATGCGCGCCACAGTCGTAAGCCCGAAGTGAGTCCGGGTAGCATTGAGGATGACCAAAACCGTAGAGATTTTACGGTGAATGCATTGGCAATTGAATTAAGCGTAACTCATTTTGGAAATATCATTGATCCATTTGGAGGGATTGAGGATTTACAAAATAAAATATTAAAAACTCCATTGGCTCCTGCGCAAACTTTTGACGATGATCCTTTGCGTATGATGCGTGCCATTCGATTTGCAACACAATTAGATTTTACAATTACGGAAGAAACATTTAAAGGCATACAACAAATTGCAGATAGAATTAAAATTGTATCTCAAGAACGTATAACGGATGAGCTTCAAAAAATAATGTTGACCAATCAACCTTCAAAAGGTTGGTATTTGTTAAAAGAAGCAGGTTTGTTGCAGCATATTTTTCCGTTGTTATTGCAATTAGAAGGTGCTGAAACCTTGGATGGTATTGGGCATAAAGATAATTTTTCACATACGCTTCAAGTATTAGATAATGTAGCAGCGAACTCGAATGATGTTTGGTTAAGATGGGCTGCATTATTGCATGATATTGCAAAACCAAAAACCAAAAGATTTGAACCAGGCTTTGGTTGGACTTTTCATGGACATGAAGTAGTAGGAGCAAGAATGGTTCCTAAAATTTTTACACAATTAAAGTTGCCTTTGAATGAGAAAATGAAGATGGTGCAAAAATTAGTTGCATTACATCTTCGTCCTATTTCATTAACAAAGGAGCATGTAACAGATAGTGCAATTAGAAGATTGTTGTTTGATGCCGGGGATGATATTGAATATTTAATGTTATTGTGTGCGGCAGATATTACAAGTAAGAATCAAAATAAAGTAAAGCGCTATTTGCAAGGGTTTGAATTTGTAAAAGTGCGTTTACAGGAAGTGGAGGAAAAGGATAGTATTCGTAATTGGCAACCGCCCATAACTGGCGAAATGATTATGCAAATTTTTAATATTGCCCCTTCTAAACAAGTGGGAATTATTAAGGATGCCATTAGAGAAGCTATTTTAGATGGGGTCATTCCTAATGATCATGATGCAGCTTATGATTATATGTTGAAAGAAGCTGCCAAACAAGGCTTATTTCCTGTAATAAAATAGTAATTTAGCGTTTCAAAATTTAAATATGGCCATTTTAAAATTTAGGATTTATTGGGAGGAGGATGATGCTATTTATAGAGATGTTTTGGTTAAACACACCCAAAATTTTCAACATTTGCATCAAATTATTTTAAAGGCCTTTGAATTTGATCAACTACATGCTGCCACTTTTTACCGTAGCAATGATGTTTGGAAAAGAGGAAGAGAAATTAGTAAAGAGGTTTATGAAAAAGAATATGTAGTACCTCCATTGTTAATGATTGATACTACTATTGGTTCAGAAATTATTGACACCAATCAACACTTTATATATGTGTATGATTTTGCAAAAAATTGGACTTTTTTAATTGAGTTAATTCAGGTAATTAAAAATGCAGATGCCGACATGATTTTGGAATATCCATTGGTGTCAAGAGTGGAAGGAGTAGGTCCAATGCAATATGGTTCTAAAGGTTTATTAGGAAAGAATTTTGCGGACATTGAAGAAAAATATGATTTATCAGAAACCAAGGATGGTTTTGGTGAAGAGGGGGAGGATGCGCATGCTTCGGATGGAGATGATGACTCAGATGACACTGATGACAATGATGATTCAGATGACTCTGAAGATAATAATGATTCCAGTGATAATGGTGGCTTTTTAGACGATTCATTTGAAGCCTACTAAATTGCAAATACTTGTCTAGTAATAAAACTGTTTATATTATAGTTGGCCCCACTGCTGTGGGAAAAACAGCATTCGCTATTGAATTAGCAAAGCATTTAAATACGGAAATTATTTCTGCCGATGCACGTCAATGTTATCAAGAAATGAATATTGGTGTTGCTCGTCCAACTCCTCAAGAGCTGGCACAAGTACCTCATCACTTTATAGCATCCCATTCCATACAAGACACCATCAATGCCTCGGTTTTTGAGCAGTATGCATTAGATACATTGCAAAGGCTTTTTACAACAAAAGATGCGGTGGTAATGGTGGGGGGCACTGGTTTATACATTAAAGCATTTTGTGAAGGATTGGATATGATACCCGCCATTGATCCTACCATTAGAGAAGGCATTATTCAACAATTTGAAAAATTAGGGTTGAGATGGTTGCAGAAAGAAGTTGCTGCAAAAGATCCTATGTATTGGGAAAAAGGAGAGCAACAAAATCCACAAAGATTAATGCGTGCCTTAGAAGTAATTTTAGGCACTGGAAATTCTATTGTGAGTTACCAGCATAAAAATAAAATAACCCGACCTTTCAATATAGTGAAAATTGGCATTGAAATGCCTAGGGATTTATTATATGATCGTATCAATCAAAGAGTTATCAATATGGTGGAGGAGGGGTTGGAACAAGAGGTAAAAAGTTTGATTTCTTATGCCTCTCTAAATGCATTGCAAACTGTTGGCTATAGCGAATGGTTGACTTATTTTAACAATGAAATTTCAAAAGAGCGGGTTGTTGAACTAATTCAGCAAAATACCAGGCATTATGCTAAACGACAAATGACTTGGTTCAAAAAAGACCCTGATACTAAATGGTATCAATCATCCATGCTAAATGCCGCTCAAATAATCGGGTAGAACTACGTCCATTTTATTAAATTTTTTTAATTGAATTTTAGGCAATTAGCCTTAGTTTTATATTCAATCTTAATTATAAATTTATTTTATGCTGAAAAAAACTTTGTTGTTTTTTGTATGCAGTTTTGTGGTTGCTCAATTATTTGCGCAAGGACAAACCATACAGTTTGAAAAATACACCCTTCCCAATGGGCTAAAAGTAATTTTACATGAGGACCATAGTGCTCCTGTGGTTGCAGTAACTGCACTTTATCATGTGGGTTCTAAAAACGAGGATACTGCACGTACAGGATTCGCTCACTTTTTTGAACACTTATTATTTGAAGGGTCTGAAAATATTAAGCGTGGTGAGTTTGATAAATATGTAACTAATGCAGGTGGTGAATTAAATGCAAACACTACCCAGGACCGCACTTTTTATTATGAACTATTGCCTTCTAACCAATTGGATTTAGGATTGTGGTTGGAAAGTGAAAGAATGATGCATGCTAAAATTGAACAAGTTGGCGTGAACACCCAAAGAGAAGTGGTGAAGGAGGAAAAAAGAATGCGTATGGATAATCGTCCTTATGGTAGCTTTTTAACTGAGATGTTAAAGCGTGCTTTTAAAGTACATCCTTATCGATGGGCGCCTATTGGTAGTATGGATCATTTAAATGCTGCAAAGTTGGAGGAGTTTATTCAATTCTATAAAACTTATTATGTGCCTAATAATTGCGTTTTATCCATTGCAGGAGATTTTAATAAAGCAGATTTAAAAAATAAAATCCAATCTTATTTTGCAACTATTCCAAAGGGTTTAAATCCAATTAATAAGCCAAACATTAAAGAACCTGCTTTAGGTGGTGAAGTAAGAGATGTTATTTATGATAACGTTCAATTAGAAGGTGTTTTTCAAGCATATCGTGCACCAAAGCAAACCGCTGAGGAGTTTTATGCATTTAAAGTATTGGCAACCATTTTAGCAGGAGGGGAATCTTCTCGTATGAATAAAGTATTGGTAGATAGTAAGCAGCTTGCTGCAGCTGCGCAAGCAGTTCCTTTTTTCAATGAAGACGAAGGTTTATTTATTACATTGGCCATTGCGAATGCAGGGGTGAAAGCAAAGGTATTAGAGCAAAATATGGATAGTGTGGTAAATGAACTTAAAACAAATTTAGTTGGGGAGCGCGAGTTTCAAAAAGTAAAAAATCAAATTACCACTGAATTGGTAAACGGCAAGAGTACCATGGCGGGTATTGCTGAAAACCTTGCTAATTTTGAAGTTTATTTTGGAGACGCCAATTTGGTAAACACCGAATTAGAAAAATACAATAAAGTAACTAGAGAGGATGTGTTAAAAGTGGCGAAAAAGTATTTGAATAATGATAATCGTGTGGTATTGTATTATGTACCAAAATCACAAGCACCCACTAAATAAATTATTTTAAAAAAAACTATTGTATGAAAAATATAAAATTGTTAATCGTTCTATTGTTGCCAATGACTATTTTGGCGCAATCAATTGATAGAACAAAAGCGCCATTGCCAGGAAAGGCACCCATCATTCAAGTTGGTAATCCTGTAAAATATACATTACCAAATGGTTTGCAGGTATTTGTAGTAAAAAATACGAAACTGCCTTCAGTCACTGCTACCTTAGCTTTAGATTTAGATGGATTTGCCGAAGGTGATAAGGCGGGCTTGGCTGATATGGCTGGTCAATTATTAAAAAGAGGAACTACCACTAAAACAAAAGCAGTGTTGGATGAATCTATTGAATATTTAGGTGGGACTTTAAATACATCAAGTCAATCTGCTTCGGTGAGTTCCTTGAAAAATAATTTTCCTCAATTAATGAGTTTGCTTGCCGAAGTGGTATTGCGCCCTGCATTATCTAGTGATGAATTGGAAAAAGTAAGAAAGCAAACTATTTCTGGAATTGAGTCCAATAAGGATGAGCCTAATGCTATTTCTAAAAATGTAATGAAGAAATTAGTATATGGTGCGAATCATCCATTTGGTGAAATCACAACCTCCAAGACAGTTAATAATGTAAGAATTGAAGACGTTAAAAAATTCTTTGCTACCTATTGGAAACCAAATATTGCCTATTTAGTTTTTGTAGGCGACATTGATCCTTTAGTAGCTAAGCAAATTGCGGAAAAGAATTTCGGAGCTTGGGAAAAAGGAAATGTGCCGAATACTGTTTTTACAAAAATTAATAAGCCAGCAAAATCATATGTAGCAATTGTGGATCGCCCTGCTTCTGTTCAGAGTGTAGTGTCTGTTGCTACTACGGTTGATTTAGTTCAAGGAACCTCAAGTGTTATACCAAGTAGTGTAATGAATAATATATTAGGTGGTGGATTCTCTGGTCGCTTATTTGCAAATTTAAGAGAAAAGCATGGCTTTACTTACGGTGCTTATTCTTCACTTGTTCCCAACAGACAAGTAGGTATGTTTGAAGCTGAGTCGTCGGTAAGAAATGAAAAAACGGATAGTGCCATTCAAGAAATCTTATCTGAAATAAATAAAATTAGAGATGAAAAAGTAGGAGATGCTGAGCTTGGTAGAATGAAAAATTATTTATCAGGTGGTTTTGCACGTTCATTAGAAAATCCTGCAACCATTGCTGGCTTTGCATTTAATGTTGCTCGTTATAAAATGCCAACAGACTATTATCAAAAGTATTTAACCAATTTAGCTGCAGTTGACGCACAAAATGTACAGGATGCTGCCAAAAAATTATTAGATCCTTATAGCATGCATATTGTGATTGTAGGAAACGCAAAACAAATTGCAAAAGGTTTAGAAAAATACGGCCCTGTTAAATATTTTGATTTTGAAGGCAATGAAGTAGCTGCTCCAGTGGAAGCAAAAGCTGATGCCTCTTTAACACCTGAAATTTTGTTACAAAAAGTAGTGAATGCAATTGGTGGTAAAGAAGCCATTGCAGGCATTAAAGATTTACAATTAAAAGGCACGGCTTCTGTAATGGGACAGGCCTTAGATATGACTCAAACGTACATTTTACCAGGCAATACGGTTTCAATAATGTCAATGGGTGGAATGGCTATTATGAAGCAAGCTGTTGTAGAAGGTAAATATTCAGTTAGTCAACAAGGAATGGAAGCGCCTATTACAGATGAGATCAAAGAGGGTTTAGATGAGGCAGCGGCCATTGCTCCGGAAGCATTGTATTTAACAAAAGGCTATCAATTAAAAATTGTAGGTGCTGAAAAAGTGGAAGGTAAAGATGCAATTGATGTAGAAGTAACGACTCCCTCTGGTAAAAAGTCGCATCGTTTTTATGATGCTAAAACTTATTTGTTAGTTAAGACAGCTAAGTCACAGGAAGTGCCAGGAAGAGGTACTGTAACTCAACAGCAGTTTTTCAATGGATACAAAACAGTTAATGGCATTCAATTACCTACCGAAGAGATTGTGGATATGGGTCAAATGAAAATCAATATTAAGTACACGGACATTAAAGCAAATCAAGGCTTGAAAATTACTGATTTGAAATAGGGCACTTACATAACATATAAATAAGGCGCATCCCATTGGATGCGCCTTATTTATTTAAAATCTTATTCCGTAGCCAATATTAAACATCAATCTGTTTCCAGTTAAACTTGCATAAGTATTTGGCTTGTCGTTTAAACGATAAGGGAATATAGCATCTTTAACTGCTGTATTCACGATAGTAAAATCAATAAAATGTCTGTTGGTTCTGTAACCAATACCGCCACTAATATTCCAATGAGAAGCCTTGATTGTTTCGTCTTGATATGGAGAGCCATAATAAGCAGTACCCCCTCTTAACATCCAGTTGCCATTTAATTTAAGTTCTGAGCCAATTTTTATATTCACATTGTTTTTGTAAATCGCTTTTACCGTAGCATTCACTGCGTGGTAATAATCAGTACTTGATTGATCATATGTGTTAGCATAAAAATGCGTACCGGCATAATTCACAAACTCAATATCTGCACTAATAAATCCAAGTGGTTGACTTGGTTTATTAGGTGCTGCAAAAAAGTAACTAGTGCTAATTGTTGCCTTAGTAGGTGTCGCAATAGTGTACTCTCTAATGCCTGCATACCCATCATTTAAATCGCCCGAGCTAGCAGATTGAACACCTGCATATTTTTCGGTATTGGTTGTCATGCTCGCACTAATGGCATCACGGAAAGTAATCAATTGAGGCGTATGTAAAGCAAATCCAAGTCTTAAATAAGATACTGGTTTGTAAATAATCCCAAACTTTGCTCCCAAACCCCAACCTCTTGAACTAAAGTTTTCATTAATGCTAAATCCTCCAAATTCGTTATTAGGATTATTAGTTAAATCGGTTTCAGAATAATAAAGGCTTCGATTGTAGTTAATCATTGGCATAATAATACTTGCACCTAAATACAATTTATCTTCAATATTTCCACCCCAACCAAAAGCCAATTCATTGTAGCTACCACTAGTGGTTGCGTCATAAATTTGGTTTACGCCTGTTGATATTGGCACTAAACTTTGGTAGCCAGTTACCCCGCCATTAGGACCTGCTGTAGTATCAATTAAGTAAGTTCTAAAAGCCAACGAGCTTCCGAAAATATAGTTGTTCAATGCAGCTAAAGTATCAGCGTTGTCATGAATTAATTCTTCTAAATATTTTTCAGAGTAACTGCTAAAGTTATTATTTCCAGAAAAACTTGTATGGTTATTATAGTCTGCAATTTGATTAAAAGTAATTGAGAAAGCAGCGCTTGTCCAATTGTTTTTCTTTCTGCCGTCTGCAAAAACAATTCCAAATGTTCCCATATTGGCCTTGCTATTGCTTGATCCACTTTTATAACCTAAGTAGTTAAAATTATTTGTTTGAGAAGTAAAATTAGGGGCGAATAGTAATTCACCTGATTTATAAAATCCAAGTCCAGCAGGGTTAATATGATTTGAAGACAGGTCACCGCCTAATGATCCCATCGCACCACCCAATGCATTGCTTCTTGCTGTACCCATTGGGGCAAACCAAGAAAGTCTCAATCCATCCTCAGGATCCTGTGCATACATGGTTAAGCTTGATCCCAATAAGATCAATAAAAAAATTCTTTTCATAATTGAAATATTTATAAATATTCTAAATCTTAAAGCCAAGGTAAAAACTTATTTATTTCTTGGAGCACGGCCACTGCTACTTGAAGAAGTACCTGTGCTATTGTAACCACCACTTCGTCCACCCGCATTTGAATTGCCATTGGACTGAGTTGAATTTGTGGTTGTTGTTGAAGTGTTGTTACTTGTACTAGCTATTTTATACTGGTTGCTGTTGTTATTGTTATTGAATGATCTTGAAGGACGGTCCCAACTATTTGCGTAGTTCGTATTTGTATTTGCAGTAACCACTCTTTTAATTAAAGACCCAAAATTGTTATTCAAGTTTGCATTGCCAGTGTATCGAGTAGTTCCATTAGTTGTATTGGTAACGTTATTAAAGTTTCTTGAACTTGAAGCATTACGATACGCTGCTAAACCTGTTGCACTTGTTTGTGTAAGTCTTGGGTCTTGATAATGCACTCTGCGTCCTGGAATACCACCATAAACACCGCCACCTCCAACGTAGGTATAGTAACTTGCATATGGGTTCCAATAGGTACCATAGTAAGGGTTCCATCCGCAATTACCATATCCGCCCCATCCATATCCCATGCCGTATCCCATACCATATCCCATTCCGCCAAAAGCGAAGTCATCAAATCCCCAACCCATATTGTAATAAGAACTTAAGTAAGGAGAATAGCCACCCCAGCCAAATCCCATTGAAATACCAAATGGATTGTACCATGAATTTCCATAAATTCCACTATACCAACTATTCCATCCATAATAGGAAGGGTAGTATGCATAATTATAACGAGGGTCATTCCAATATCCAAAATCATCAATGATATCCCAACGATATCTATTAGCCACTTTTAATCTTAAATAACGATCATCAGGATAAGATTGTTCCTCTTGATATCCAGCCTCGTCCTGCATTTGCATTTCGGGTTGACTTTTGTAATTGTTGTTGGCAGTACTTTCTTGCTCGGTCACTTTTGAGTTAGGAGTATAATATAAATCATCAGTAGCTGCCACTGTAGTTTGTTGTAAACTAGTGCAACTAGTGCTAAGACAACTTATTGTAATTAAACTCATTGCAATAAGTTTAAATGGGATAGGAAGTTTAAACGTTTTCATGTTGAAATAGTTTAGGTTTTTATATGCCCTAATTTTAGCATACATTTGCTCTTTCAAAGCTACGAAAAATTAACATATAGTGCTTTTTTCGTAGATTGATTTGTATCTAAAATGTTAAGATTTAAGAAAAAATGGCAAAAGAACTTACAACCCGAGCAGCCGACTATTCACAGTGGTATAATGATTTAATCTTAAAAGGCGAATTGGCCGATTATAGTGCCGTTAGGGGCTGTATGGTCATAAAACCCTATGGTTATGCACTTTGGGAAAATATGCAGGCAGCTTTAGACAAAATGTTTAAGGACACTGGGCATCAAAATGCCTATTTTCCTTTGTTTGTTCCTAAGTCATTATTTGAGGCGGAAGAAAAAAATGCAGAAGGTTTTGCAAAAGAGTGTGCCATTGTAACCCATTATCGTTTAAAAACAGATCCTAATAATAAAGGAAAATTAATGGTAGATCCAGAGGCAAAATTGGAGGAAGAATTAATAGTTCGTCCTACAAGCGAAGCCATTATCTGGAACACCTATAAAACATGGATTCAGTCTTATCGTGATTTACCCATTTTAGTAAATCAATGGGCAAATGTGGTAAGATGGGAGATGAGAACAAGATTATTTTTACGCACAGCCGAATTTTTATGGCAGGAAGGACATACAGCACATGCAAGTAAGGAAGAAGCAATTGCAGAGACCGTGCAAATGTTAAATGTGTATGCGGACTTTGCAGAAAATTGGATGGCGGTTCCTGTAATCAAAGGAATTAAATCGGCTAACGAGCGTTTTGCAGGTGCTGAAGATACTTATTGTATTGAAGCTTTAATGCAGGATGGTAAAGCATTACAGGCGGGGACCTCACATTTTTTAGGACAAAATTTTGCGAAAGCATTTGATGTAAAATTTAGCGATAAGAATAATACATTGGATTATGTGTGGGCAACCAGTTGGGGCGTTAGTACAAGATTAATTGGAGGATTGGTAATGACACATAGCGATGATCAAGGTTTAGTGTTGCCTCCAAGAATTGCACCCATACAAGTGGTGATTGTTCCTATTTATAAAGGGGAAGAACAAAAAGCTTTATTGGATGAAAAAGTGCATGCTATGGTTGCATCCTTTAAAGCTGCAGGTATTCGTGTGAAATATGATGATTCAGATAATCAAAGACCAGGATGGAAATTTGCAGAGTACGAACTAAAAGGCGTGCCGGTTCGTATTGCAGTAGGTCCAAGAGATTTAGAGAACAATCAGGTTGAAATTGCGCGTAGAGATACTAAAGAAAAAACCACTATATCAATGGATGGTTTAACCGAAACGGTAAATAATTTATTACTTGAAATTCAATCTAATTTATTTAATCGTGCTAAGCAATATCGTGATGAACATATTACTAAGGCTGATACTTGGGAGGAGTTTGTAAATATATTAGATACCAAAGCTGGTTTTGTATCCGCTCATTGGGACGGCACACCTGAATCTGAAGAAAAAATTAAAGAATTATCTAAAGCTACCATTCGTTGTATTCCCTTAGACAATACTTTGGAAGCAGGTAAGTGTATTTTATCTGGAAACCCATCTACTCAACGCGTTTTATTTGCAAGAGCATACTAAGTAAAAAAGGATGAAGAAACAAGGACCTATTCCTGATGTGCTCGTTCCTTATTTAGAAGGGAAAGTATTGCTTTTAGATAAGCCACTACGTTGGACTTCCTTTAAAATGATAAGACGTGTGCGTGGACTTACTTTTGTTCAAAAAGTAGGGCATGCAGGAACACTCGATCCGTTGGCGACAGGTTTGTTAATTATTTGCACCGGTAAATGTACCAAGCAAATAAATGATTACATGGGCATGGATAAAGAATATACGGGCACACTCGTGTTAGGGGCTACAACTGCTACTTATGATTTAGAATCGGAGCCGGAAAATTTAAAATCAACAACGCATATTACAAGTGAGGATGTAAAAAATGCAACTGCTCAATTTTTAGGAGAAATTATGCAAATTCCACCACAACATTCTGCGATCAAAAAAGATGGGGTGCGTTTATATGAGACAGCAAGACAAGGTATTGAAGTAAAAATAGATCCAAGAAAAGTGATCATTCATGAATTTGAAATCACAAAAATAGATTTACCCAATATTGATTTTAGAGTGGTGTGCTCAACAGGGACTTATATTAGAAGCTTAGTGAATGATTTTGGTGCTGCACTTGGAGTAGGAGCCTACATGAGTGCATTAAGGCGCACAAAAATTGGGGACTTTGATATTGCCAATGCGATTCAATGGGAAGACCTGCGCGATGAAGTGGATGTGTTGTTAAAAGGGTAGCCCTATTCCAAATTGCCAAGCATAGTTGTTAACCCTTGTGCCATTGGGTTTCACTTCGGTCCATTTCATATTATTTACATCTAACCATCCGTTGTTGTAGATTCTTGATGGGTCTTTTAATTTCATAGCATAATCAATTCTTATTAAGAAATAATTAAAGTCAATTCTCAATCCGGTACCCACGCCAATAGCTATATCTTTATACAATTTATTGAATTCAAATCCAGCATTGGGGTCTTGTTTGGTGTCTCTTGTGTTCCAGATATTTCCTATATCTGTAAATAAAGCCGAACCAATTTTATAGCTGCCTAATTGTACAATGTTAAATCGATATTCAAAATTGGTTTCTAATTGCATATCACCAAATCGATCAAAGTTTTGACTCTTGCTACTGGTGTCATAAAACTGAGAGCTCCCCAGTCCTAATTGTCTTAAACCCCATGCGCGCATGCTATAAGGGCCACCTGCAGTGAATTGTTTAAAGAAAGGCAATTGACCTCCAAGGGCGCCATCATTGCTGTAGTTATTACCCCATCCTCCCATAAATCTCCAAGCCAATTCAGAGTAATCATATTTAATTAATTTTCTTAACTCTACTTCGGCCTTTACATATCTATAAATATTTTTCTGTGCACTTGTGGAAAGTCCAACAAGTCCACCTGCTTCTTCAATTCCAAATCTAAAATAATTATTTTGTCTAGCATTATTTTGAGCAGGTCCCGAATGAATAAAGCTAATGGTTTGACTCACTACGTTGCCATTGTTGAAAGAAGATCTTAAAAAAGGGTTTAATATTAGTAAGCTATCTAGTTTTGCAAATTTTTGCAAATTGTAAAATTCAATATTCAATGGTTTGTAGGATAAAATATTTTCTCCACCATTTTTATTATTTTTCCACTCATAACCCCAGTTAGTAGTGAAGGATTTTAATTGATAATAATTTAATCGATCAATATAGGATCCGTTTAATGAAAAATTAGATTTATTATTACTCGTTAATGATTTATGAATAGATTTAAAGGGAATTAATAATTCAGGAAAACTATAAGTTTGTCCAATATTGAATAATAGCGTTTGTGTAAGGTTGCTATTGTTTAAATCCAATTCAATACCTGTTCTTAAATTACTGATGGACTGAATTGATTTTTTGCCCACATTTCTATCTCTATAAGTAAGGCTAGTAGATAGTCCTAGCAAATTACCAGCGCCAATTTGAGCGGTGTTTCTACTTCCTTCCAAGTCTAAATTTAAATTATGTCGAAGGTTAGGAACTAAAAAATAATTCAAATAAACACTATCATTTGTAATATTTGTTCTGGCATCAATTTGCTGCCATGCCCCAAGACTACTATAGTTATTAAGTGTTTTATAAAATAATTTTTCATTGTATAAGTCTCCTTTTTGAATCATAGATTGTTCTGCAAAAAGAGACGATTTAAAAACGGGTCTATTGTATGTGTGCGTAATGTTCTTATATGCTTCATTAAATTTTCTGCCATTTACTAAGATGGAATCCGGGTTGTCGGATAAGGAAAGATCAGCATAAAATGTTTGCTTACCAATTGGATTTACTTTGGTTGTTGTAGAATCTATATTTCTTAATTGGAAGCTTACTTTCCAGCTAGGGTTTTCTTTACTTTTTTTATTGGCTTCCTGCACTTGAGTAACCTGCGCTAAAGGGTCTAAATTTAATGTCATCAAAGAGGAGTTCAAAGTATCTACTTCGGCAAATATTTTCTCTTTAGTGAAATTGTAATAACCATTATTTCTAAACAAAGCAACAAGTCTGTCCAATTCGTTGTCAATGGATTCATTGGAGTAGGCCATTCCTTTTTTAACATAAGCATTCTCTAAATTTGTAATGGCTAAAGTTTGTAAGGATTTATTATTTAATTGATAAGTAATGGTATCAATTATTGTTTTTTTATTCAATAAAATATTCATGGTCAATGAAACTCTATATTCATTGTGAATGGTATCCACTTTCTCTGCCAAGTTCAAATTTGGATGATTGTAACCAACCGATGCAAGATAGTTTTGCATATAATGTACAGTGCGCTCTATTCGCTCAGGTTGATAAATTATGGGTTGAACTAAGGTGTTAAAAATTCCAAATTGTCTAACTCTTTTTGCTTTTAAACTATCATCCCAGTAAGTATCCAAATTATAAGTGAGCTCGTGTAATGATTTTTTAGTTTCTGGATCCTTTATGACTATTTTATTATCAAAAACGAATGCTTTTTGTTTAGGATAATCGTGTACAGCGGCCTTTTTAATATCTGTACATGCATTTAGCAAAAATAAAAGGCCCAGTAATGAGCTACTTGAGAAGAAACTAATATTTTTGAGCTTCCGTAATAACATGAAGATGATAAATAAGTATGAGCTCAAATATATTCAATCTTTTGCCCATAAAAAACATTGGGCACAAGAATCTGTGTTTATCATTGAGGGCCCAAAAATGCTTCAAGAGGCGATCAAGGCAAATTGGGTGATTGAAAAGATATATGCGACCAAGGATTGGGATGCTCAATTGGGGAATAGTGGGGGTGATATTGAGGAAATTGATGATATAATGTTATCAAGAATTAGTCACTTACAAACCCCAAATCAAGTGGTGGCCTTGGTACAAAAAAAGCAATACACTCTACCAGTTAATTATAATGATCATTTTACCATTGTACTAGATGGCATACAGGATCCAGGAAATTTGGGGACTATTATAAGAACTGCTGATTGGTTTGGGATTCAACAAATTTTGGTTACCGATGACACTGCTGGCTTGTATAATCCTAAGGTAATTCAAAGTACCATGGGTAGCTGTTTTAGAGTGCAAGTGCAAACTGCCGATATTGAAAAGGTTTTAAAAGAATCTAAACTTCCTGTGGTGGGTACTTTGTTAAATGGAGCTTCGGTGTATGCAGAGAAAATGCCATCAAAAGGTTTTTTAATTATTGGAAATGAATCAAAAGGGATTCGACCTAATTTAAAATCATTTATTACGCAGCCGGTGTCAATTCCAAATTTTGGAGGAGCAGAATCATTGAACGCTGCAGTTGCTGCAGGAATTGTTATGTCCCACTGGAAAATGGGGAACACTAAAATTTAATCGAATTTAATGGCTTTTGCTGGGTTTATCTTTTTAATCCAAAGCGTTGGAATAAGGAAAGATAAATAACTCACCACTGCTGTACCAATGATCACAAGTAAAATTTGAGATGGGTACATTTTAATAGGCATTGTTTTAATAAAATAGGCCGTCTCGTCTAGTTGAATCCATCCAAATTGTTTTTGCAATAAAGAAAAGCCAACACCAATAAAGGTTCCTAAGCCAATTCCAATCCAACAAATAAAACTTGCTTGGTATAAAAAAATAGATCTAACAAAATGATTGCTAGCGCCTAATGCAGTTAAAGTGCCAATCATATTGACTCTTTCGAGCATTAATATAAATAAGCAAGTTAATAAATTAACAATGGCTATAATGAGTAAAATGGTAATAATAACATTACGGTTTACGGTTTGCACATTAATCCAATCAAATATTTGAGGATAATAATCTGTGATACTAGTAGCTACTAAATTTTTAGGAAGTTCTGTTTGAATTTCATCGGTTGTACTAGCTATTGTTCCATTGTCTTTTAGTTGAACTGAATAGCCATCAATTTGGTTTTCGGTTTGATTCAGTTGTTGTAACATTTTTATATCGGTCATTACAAATTGGCGATCATATTCTTCAATGCCAGAGTGATACCATCCAATCACTTTCATTTTTCTTTGTTGTACCGATCCGTTATTCATAAAATAAAGTCGAATACTACTGTCTAATGGAATATTTAATTTAGCGGCAAGTGCATCCGATATGATTATGGTATTGCTATTACGCTTGTCTGAGTCATTTGCTTGTAAAGGCTCAAATGATTTCCCTTTAATTAAAAAAGGGGTGTTTTTTAATGTTGGTATGCCTTTCACAACAACTCCTTCAATATCTTGTTTGTAGGATAAAACCGAGGATTGTATTGCAAAGGGTGTTACAGATTCAATTGTAGCATTTTTCAATTGAAGTCCTTGTTCATTTTGTATTGGTAGTCCACTCACAGATCCTATTCTTATATGCCCCCAAAATTTATATACTTTCTCGGAGATACTTTCTTGAAAACCGTTTACAATTGATAAGGTAATAATTATGGCAGCAACACTTATAGAAGTAGCAGCAATAGATAGCCTTACAATAAAGCGGGTATAGCTTTTTTGTTTTTGAAAACTAATTTTTTTGGCAATATCGAAAGGCGTAGACAAATGCGCTGGTTTTATTATTTACAAATCTAATTTTTTCTCTTTATATATTTAGATTTATCAGTTAGTTTCGTAGGAGTAACGTGAAAAGTAATGATTCGAACCAGTATATTATTAATTTGCCTTTTTTTGGGTCTTGGAAAGTCCTTTGCACAAGAAAACCCCGATAAGGTTTTTGATTCCACGATTCATACGGTGCTGATAGCGCCAATGGGAAGACCATTGGATGCCCCTGTTTTATTTTTAAATACAAGGGAGCGATTACAAATTAGCTTTGATGATTTTAAAGCGCAATATCAGGATTATTACTACACCATTGAATTAGTGGATAGCACATGGAAGTCCATTGAAATGAATGATTTTGAATATGTGAATGGGTTTAACCAAAATAAAATAACTACGTACAGTATTTCATCCATTGCTGCGCAAAAATATTTCCATTATCAATTTAATTTCCCTAATAATTATAGCAGTCCAAAATTGTCTGGAAATTATATTTTAAAAGTGTATGCCGATAATAATAAAGACAAACTTATTTTTACGAAACGATTTTTTGTAGCTGAAAATTTGACCGAATTAAATGTTGTTGTGCAAGCTCCTTTTGATGGTACCATAACAAGATCTCATCAAAAAATAAAGTTGTCGATGGATATAAAAAATGTTCCCAACTTTCAAAATGATCAGTTGACGGTAAAAGTGATTCAAAATAACAGGTACAATGATAGCAGAGAAGTAAGGACACCAAGCTTTATAAGAGGTAATATTTTAGAATTTAACAACGAAGAGGAGCTATTATTTCCGGGTGGAAATGAGTACAGGTGGCTGGACTTACAAAGTTTAAATTTAAGATCAGATAGGGTGGCGGCCATTGAAAAAAATTCAAAATTATCTACCATCATTGTAAAACCAGATTTTTCAAGAACAGACATTTTGTATAATTCATTTCGTGATTTAAATGGGGGTTATTTAATAATGAATACAGAGTCCTTGCAAAGTGAAAATCAAAATGACTACGCCTCAGTTATTTTTACTTATGTTACAAAGGATCGAAAACCTTTATTGGATAAAAAAGTTTATTTAGTTGGTGCATTAACCAATAATGTATTAGATAAAAACGGGGAAATGCAATTTGATATAAGGCAGGGGGTATATCAAAAGAAACTTTTACTAAAGCAAGGCTACTACAGTTATGCCTATATTTTAAGGGATCGAGAAACTCCTAGTTTTATGGATGATTTTGTAGAAACAGAGGGCAGTTATACCGAAACTGAGAATAATTATATAGTGCTTATATATTACCATGCTCCTGGTACAAGAAATGACCAAATTATTGGCTTTTCTAACTTAAGTACTAAGCAGAACTAGTTAAAAATGGGGAGTAAATCCCCTTTTTTTAATCCCCTCATTTATAGTACATTTGCACCGGCAGGTCTTACACGACCAGCTCCTGCAGAACCTCCCCAGGACAGGAATGTAGCAAGGATAAGCGGTTGAGCGGTGCGATGTGAGTAGCCTGCCACTTTTTTATATTTTTATATAGTAAAGTGGCATTTTTTATTTCGAGTTTATTATAAAACGACTTTTTCAACACAAAACCTACCATATGAAATTTTTTATCGACACAGGCAATCTTGCTCAAATTAAAGAAGCTAACGAATTAGGCATCTTAGACGGTGTAACAACCAATCCTACTTTAATGGCCCAAGTGGGTGTGAAAGGGGAAGCAGCTATTGCCGAGCATTACAAAGCTATTTGCGAAATTGTAAATGGCGATATTAGCGCGGAAGTATTGTCTACCGATTTTGCAACTATGGTAGAAGAAGGAAAAAAATTAGCTGCGATCCATAAAAATATTGTTGTGAAAGTACCCATGATTAAGGATGGTATTAAAGCTATTAAGTGGTTTACTGATAATGGCATTCGTACCAACTGTACATTGGTGTTCTCTGCTGGCCAAGCTATTTTAGCTGCTAAAGCAGGTGCCACCTATGTATCTCCTTTTATTGGTCGTATTGACGATAGCTCTTGGGATGGAATGGAATTAATTAGTCAAATCCGTCACATATATGATGTACAAGGATTTCAAACACAAATTTTAGCAGCTTCTATCAGAAACGCTTTACATATTGTAAAAGCAGCGGAAGCAGGTGCCGATGTTTGTACTTGTCCTTTGGATTCAATCTTAGGATTGTTAAAACATCCTTTAACCGATATTGGATTGGCTAAGTTCTTGGAAGATGCTAAGAAAATGTAGTTATAGAAATAATAAGCGATAACATTTTTTATCAATTTAAAGGAGCCTCGATTAAATCGGGGCTTTTCCTTGCATAAAAATCTATTTTCTAATATTTCCGCATTAATTTAGCTGCATGTATTCCTATTTATTTTTTGGTTTAACCATGGTGGGCATTTTTTCAATCATTGATAATTTGAGAGGTGGTCCAAGGTATTCTAATATAAAAATTAATATTATTTTACTAATTCTACTTATTACTACAAGTAGTTTATTGGATTTTTTGAACGAATTTGGCTATCAAATTAGTTTATTCAAATCAATCATTGGGTTCACTGCTTTTATTACATTTATTAATCTCGTTTTTTTTATAGCAAATCAAAAAATCCCTAAGCCCGTATTAGTATTTGAGGTAATAATTTATATCTTTTTTATAACCACTTATGTATTAGGGTATAGATCTGCTCTTGTTATTAATGGAGAATTAATTAATAAAATTGGCTTAATAGAAAAAGTAAAATTTTTAATTAAAGCTATCTTCTTCCTAAGTTCAATGATTTATAATTTAATAATCAT
>CAIQQR010000079.1 GCA_903874055.1 uncultured Bacteroidota bacterium
CTTACTTATGCCGAAATTGGACAACGTTTACCTGTAATGGGCGGGTATTATAAAGTGTTTGCGCATTGCTATCATCCTGGAGTTGGATTTACCATTAATGTACTCATATTAATTAGTAATGCAGCTTCTCTTGCGGTGGTTGCTTTAATTGGTGCTGACTATGTAAGTGATTTAGTTTTTGGTCATCCTTCAAGTACTTTCTTTAATGTTTGTATAGCATCATTGTCTGTAGGACTTTTTTATATTGTTAATTTATTAGGATTAAAAACAAGTAGCAGAACGCAAAATATTTTGATGATTGTAAAAATCAGTTTGATACTTTTATTAATTTCTTCATTGTTCAAAGGGGTAACGGTTCCAATTCATGGTGTAAACGAAGGTACCATTCGGGTGTATGATGGAAGCAATGGTTATTTGTTATTGCTAGTAAGTTTAGTGTCCGTATTTTTTACATACGGAGGATATCAGCAAACCATCAATTTTGGTTCTGAAATAAAATCTGCTAAAACAATGCAAAGAGGAATTGTACTGGGCATATTGATTGTGTTGTTTTTATATTTAGCTATTAACTATACCTATATAAAAGTGATTGGGTTTGAGCACATGAAAAATGCCAATGCCATTGGATCCTTATTATTTGAAGCATGGTTTGGGAAATATGGTGCAAAGGCTTTTGATTTTGCAATGGTATTAAGTGTACTTGCTTATGTAAACGTTATTTTAATGAGTAATCCTCGTGTGATGTTTGCCATGAGTGAGGACAAAGTATTACCAAAATTATTTCAACAAAAACATCCAAAAACTGAAGCATTGGTTCCTGGCTTAACTGTATTTGCGATAACCACTATTTTAATCACCTTTTTTGGTAAAGGAGTGGATGATGTATTAAGCTTTAGTATCTTTTTAGACTGTATGGGTATGAGCACATCTGCGGCAACTTTATTTATTTTAAGAAGTAAGGGGCAGGGAGATACCTCAGTTACGGGCTATTTAAAAAAGTGGACACCTATATTTTGTACCGTTTTTGTTTTATCCTATGCATTTGTTGCCATTGCAGTAGTCATTGACAAGCCTTATGCGGCATTAACGGCAGTTATTTTAATCATTATTGTATTAATCTTGTACAGATTATTCTATTATGAAAAAGTACCAAAAACAATCAATTAAAGGTGAATTTAGCCTTTCATGTATCTAAATACTTGTTTAATATAGTTGGGTTTCCGTTTGTCTAAAAATTAGACAAGTAGGCTTTATTAGCCTATTTTTGTATTGTAATAAATGCGTTCAAAATAATCACATGAAATACATATTATATTTATTTTTTATAACAATTTCGCTAAGTGCAACTGCTCAAACTCCTCAACAATGGGATTTAAAAACCTGTGTGGAGTATGCAATTCAACACAATATATCTGTCCAACAAGCAGATATTCAATCGAGATTGGCAAAGCTTCAATCTGAATTGGCTAAATCAAATCAGTTGCCCACTTTAAATGGTTCAACCGGTATGGGTTTAAGATTAGGTCGTTCAATTGATCCAACCACCAATGGTTTTACCAACACTCAATTCTTGTACAACAACTTTGGAATGAATGGAGGTGTACAAATATTTAATGCTGGTAAACTTAAAAACAATGCGGATGCTGCTAATTTAAGTTGGCAGGCATCCGAAGCAGATAAGCAAAACACATCAAATGATATTTCATTGAGTGTGGCTACTTATTATTTACAAGTTTTATCTGCCATTGAGCAAGCTGAAATCGCTAAAATTCAAATTGGGCAAACAACACAGCAGTTAGCAGCTACTAAAAAAAGAGTAGAAGTTGGCTTGCTTCCAGAATTAAATTTATTAGAGTTAGAAACACAATTGGCGAACGATAGCAGTACTTATATTTCTGCAAATGCAAATGTGGAACAAAGTAAAATGTCCATGAAGGCTTTATTAAATTTAGATGCTAGTCAGCCATTTGATATTCAAGTGCAAGCAGTGGATCAAATTAAATTACAGTCTTTTGCCGACTTACAACCTGACTACGTTTATACTGTAGCAGCTGCAAATTTACCAAGTGTCAAAGCGGCTAATTTACGAGTGAAAGTTGCTGAAAAAAATAAATTAGTAGCTAAAGCAAATTTTTATCCAACATTAAGTTTTGGGTATAATTTAAGTTCTAACTTTTCGAATGTATTTAATTATGTGAGTGGCTACAACCTAACAGGAGTAAGCACTCCAAATGCAACTACTCCATTTGTAACAGTGAATAGCGCTAAATATTATATACAAAGTCCAGTATTTTCGCCCGTTACTACACAAAGAAATTGGGGTAATATTTGGAATGGTTGGGGCGATCAAGTAAATAACAACTTTGGTCAAAGTTTTGGTCTTCAAATGTCTATTCCAATTTTTAATGGTAATCAATCAAAAATTACTTATAAGCAGTCTTTGTTAAATTATCGTAATGCAAGTCTTACACAAGAAAATACCAATCTTAAATTAAAGCAAGATATCTATACAGCTTATAATAATGCAGTAATTGCATTTAATAAATTAGTGGCAAATCAAAAAGCAACTGCTTCTGCTGAAAAAACGTATTTATTTGCTACAAAAAGATATGACTTAGGTTTATTAGGAACTATTGAATTGTTAAACAATCAAAATAATTTCCTTAAAGCAAAAATGAATTTTAAAGCTGCTCAATACGAGTATGTTTTCAGAATTAAATTATTAGAATTTTATAAAGGAGAATCCCTTTCACTATAAATAAATAAGCATAAAATAAATAGCGCGTTATGAATAAGAAATTAATTTGGGTACTAGTTGGAATAGCTGCAGTCATTATCCTTTTAGTAGGATTAAAAAAAGCAGGTGTTATTGGTAAAGAAACAGGAGAGGAAGTTACTTCCGAAAAAGTACAATTACGTACTATCACAGAATCGGTAAATGCGAGTGGTAAAATTTACCCAGAAATTGAAGTAAAAGTAAGTCCAGATATCTCTGGGGAAATTGTAAACTTATTTGTGGAGGAAGGAGACAAAGTTACAAAAGGTCAAGTTCTTGCTAAGATATATGCTGATATTTATTCAACACAAAGAGACCAAGCAAATGCAAGTGTGAATCAGTTCCAAGCACAATATGAAAATATTAAAGCGTCCCTAAGTGGTTTAAAAACAAGCTACGATAATGCAAAAACAACTTATGATCGTTACAAAAAATTATTAGATGATAAAATTGTATCAAGATCTGAATTTGAGCAAACTGAGCAAGCGTATCGTTCTGCTGAGTCTAGTTATTTAGGTGCTTTACAAACTATTAAAAGTGGTGCTGCACAAATTCAAGGTGTTCGCGCACAATTATCGCGCGCCGAAAAAGATTTAGCACGTACCACCATTACTGCTCCAATGGACGGTATCATTAGTTCAATGAGTGTTAAGAAAGGCGAACGTGTGGTGGGTACAGCACAAATGGCAGGAACTGAAATGATGCGTGTTGCAGATATGAAAAGTATTGAAGTAAGAGTTGATGTTGGTGAGAATGATATTACCAAAGTGAAAATTGGGGATACGGCTTTAGTGGAAGTGGATGCTTATAATAATAGAAAATTTAAAGGAGTTGTTTATAAAATTGCTAATCCAGTAACTGCTGCTACTGCCGTAACTGCTTCAACTGAGGTGGCTAACTATAAAGTCCATATTCGTTTAGAGCCTTCAAGCTATGAAGACTTAATTAAAGAAAACAGCAAGTTTCCTTTCCGTCCAGGAATGACTGCTAGTGCAGATATTCAAACAAAATCAAAAGCAAACGTAATTTCGATTCCATTAAATGCGGTAACTACAAGAGATAAGGAAGGAAATGGAAAAGATACAAAAGTGTCTACTAAAACAGATGATAAAGCAGCACCTGCTGCAACAAGCAAAGAAGATGATTTAAATGAAGTAGTTTTTGTTTTACAAAAAGACAATAAGGTTAAAATGGTAAAAGTAAAAACAGCTATTCAAGACCTTAATTATATCGAAGTGAGTGGCTTGAAAGTGGGAGAGGAAGTGATCACTGGGCCATATAGCACTGTGAGTAAATTATTAAAAGACGGAACCTTGGTAAAAGTGGTTACAAAGGATAAATTATTTGAAGAAAAGAAATAGAATCACATAAACTAGGATATATTAAACCGAAAAGGGGGCACATCTAAAAAATGTGTCCCTTTTTTTATGTTTTTGTATCTTTGTTAAATGAACACAAAACGTATTGGTATCATTGGGAGTGGAAGCTGGGCTACTGCGATTGCTAAAATGGTAACTGACAATGGATTTACAATCAATTGGTGGGTTAGGCAGGATAGTAATATTGAGTACTTCCAAAAGCGTCATCATAACCCACACTATTTAAGAAATGCGTATTTTGATGTTTCCAAAATTGAATTTTCTGATGATGTTAGTAAGGTAGTAGAAGGGGCTGATATAGTTGTTATAGCGGTGCCCTCAATACACTTGGAATCTTCTCTTTCCCCTTTAAATGCAAATGCTTTTAAAGGAAAAAAAGTAATCTCTGCTGTTAAAGGAGTTGTCCCAAAGTTGAATATTTTATTGAATGAGTACATGGCTCAAAAATTTCAGGTGCCTATTGAGGACTACTTTACTTTATTAGGGCCTAGTCATGCCGAAGAAGTGGCTTCTGAACAATTGTCCTATTTAACTTTTTCGGGAGTGGATACCATAGCAACAACTCAAATTGCCGCTTGTTTTAACAATGAATACATCAATACCATTGTAAATAATGATGTGTTTGGTGTTCAATATGCGAGTATTGTTAAAAATATTTATGCACTTGGGGCGGGGATTGCCCATGGTCTTGAATATGGTGATAATTTCTTGAGTGTTTATATTGCCAATTGTGCCAGTGAAATGAAGTTGTTATTAAAGGCTATCATGGAAAAAACAGGGCATAAATGTGATCAGGTTAATTATTCAGCATCGGTGTATTTAGGTGACTTATTAGTGACTTGTTATTCATTACATAGTCGTAATAGAACTTTTGGAAACATGATTGGAAAAGGATATTCTGTGCGTGCTGCAGAACTTGAAATGAATATGGTTGCCGAAGGATATAATGCTTGTAAATGTATTTTGGCGATCAATAAAAATATCAATGCGCCACTTCCTATTATCACTGCTATTTATAAAATACTTTGGGAAGGTGCTGATCCTGGGGAAACTTTTAAGGAAATTGAAAAAATCCTTATCTAGTTGGTTGTTGCATTAATCAACAATAAAAAATTCACTTGCGATTCCATCAGCCAAAAATCTAGCATTTTTAGTTATTGTAAATCCTTGTAAAGTCGCTTCTATTTTCCCATTTTGTAAAAAAGCGTTTGAAATCGTTTTTGTATGTTCCAAGTAAGCAACGCCAAAACGTTTTTCAATATCAGCTAATGAAAAGCCTTCCTGTAACCTCAATGAAATCATCATATATTCATTGTATTGAGTAGCCGTTTCTAATTGCTCTTTTTCAAAAGGGACTTTATTGTCTTCTAATGATTTTATATAAAGTGCATTGTTGGCAATATTCCACTGTCTTGAATGTTGGTTAAAAGAATGTGCTGATGGCCCCAAGCCCAAATAGGGCAGGCCTTTCCAATAACCGCTATTGTGTTTGCTTTGATGTCCAGGCAAGGCAAAATTGGAAATCTCATAATGCTCAAAACCTATTTTGGTAAGTGCATCTACTACTATTTCAAAATGCCTTGCTTGTTTCTCCGTATCAATATTTTCAATTTTATTTTGTTGAATTAGATGATGGAGTGTTGTCTTTTCTTCTACTGTTAAAGCATAGCATGAAATATGAGGAATCTGATATTGATGTAGTATTTCAATATCTTTTAATAATGCCTCATCTGTTAAATGAGGAGTGCCATAAATTAAATCGGTGCTTAAATTATAAATATTTGCCTCTTGTGCAAACCTGATTGCGTTATGTGATTGTTGAGTGCTATGTGCGCGATTCATCCAGGAAAGTGCTTCCTCTTGAAAACTTTGAATACCTATGCTTAATCGATTAATACCCTTTGATGCCCACATTTTAGTTTTAGCTAAATCAATATCGTCAGGGTTGGCTTCTAAGCTGAATTCAAACCTAGGATCAATTGTAAAGTTTTCGTGAATTGCCTTCAATATTTTGTCAATATGTTCGGCACTCAAAAGAGAAGGGGTTCCACCACCAAAATACAGGGTTTCCACCTTATCATTCAAGTAGTCTTTTTGTAATGCTATTTCTTTTACAAGGGCATTCACGAATGCATCAATTTGTTCGATTTGTGTTGAAAAATGAAAATTACAGTAATGACAGGCTTTTCTGCAAAAGGGAATATGGATATAAATGCCTGACATAATTATGATTAGTGAACAAAGCTAACTATTAGTTACTAATTCTAATAGAGTATACTTATTTTTGCAATGATGATGTCTTTATTCAAAAGCTTTTTATTGGGAGGAATTTGCCTATTTATGCTCTCCGCATTTGGGCAAAAAGATACTGCCATGCTCAAAATGGATACCTCTAATAAGTTAGTTGACTCTACTTCAAAAAAAGACACCCTTTTAATTAAGTATATTCCTGTTTTACCAAAAACCTACCAACATGAAGATGCTTGGTTTATTCAAAATTTACATATCAGTATTGCAGATACCAATATTGATATTCTAAAAGATTATAAAAATTATTATGCCCAAAAAAATACTGCATTTAAATTGTATTTTAAAAATAGTGTTAAAGCAAATGGGGGACAAATTATTTATAAAATTGAACAAAGATATTCTCTGCCAGACAAAGATTTACTTTATTACTTGCTCATTGGAATTATTTTATTGTATGGCCTAATAAATAATTTATACCCTCAATATTATCCAAAACTGTTCAGTCAATTTAGCCAATCTTCATTAAGGATGATACAAAATAGGGAGCAGTTAGTGCAAAATACAGTGGCCTCATTAGCCTCAAACATTAATTTTGTTTTATCTTTTTCGTTAATGTCTACGCTGCTTATTTTTAATAGACATCTATTGCCTATATCCTTTTGGCAGGCTTACTTATACTTATGTGTCTTCTTTTTAATACTCAATTTAGGAAAGTATATTATTCTTCAATTGGTTGGCTACATTTTTAATGTAAAAGACTTGGTAAATACCTATGTTTTTGTGGTATTTTTAATTAACAAGGTTTTGGGGATATTATTGCTGCCATTTATTCTTATGCTGGCATTTTCAAAGCCTGCCTACTACACAATTGCCTTTGGGGGAGCTGCAATTTTGACAATTTTGTTATTCTTATACCGATATTTATTCTCATTAACGTCTGTTAGGAACAAATTACATATATCTTCCTTTCATTTTTTTCTTTACCTTTGTGCTTTCGAAATATTGCCTCTCTTGATATTGTACAAATTTATCGTTCAATATTTAGGAGGAACTTATTAAAGAAGAATTGTGAAAAATGGCAAAAGCAACTAGTGTAGAAAAAAAGACGGCGACAAATAAGTCCATTAAGAAAATCTTTATCTCACAAGCGCGACCTGAAAGTGAAAGGTCGCCTTATTTTGAGTTGGCTACTAAGCATAAAGTAGAATTGCATTTTCATCCCCTAATTGAATTGGTTTCTATTCCTTCAAAAGAGTTTAGAAAATCTAAAATAGATATTTCTACTTATACTGCTGTCATTTTTACAAGTAAAAATGCCATTGAACATTTTTTCAGAACCTGCGATGAGTTAAAAGTAAACGTTAGTCAAGACACTAAATATTTTTGTATTACAGAGTCGGTTGCCTTGTTTTTGCAAAAATTTATTATGTACCGAAAACGTAAAGTTTTCTTTGGTTCTGATGGCTCTAATAAAAAATTATTTGATGTTTTAAATAAACACAAAGCGGCTGAGCGTTTCTTATATGTATGTAGTGAAAATCAACAAGACAACGAAATTGTAAATTGGTTAAAAGACCATAGCTGTCAATTTGATTTAGGGTATATGTATCGCTCGGTAAGCAGTGATTTAAAACATGTTTTTGATCAACATGAATACGATGTTATTTGTTTATTTACGCCAAGTGGTTTAAAAAGTTTATACGAAAACAAACCTGGTTTTATACAAAATGGTACGGCCATTTGTGCTTTTGGATCTAATACTTGCAAGGCGGTTGAAGATGCTGGCTTAACATTACACATTCGAGTGCCAAGTCCTCAAACACCAAGTATGATGGCTGGTTTAGATTTATATTTAAGCCAACTAAGTAAAAAGAAATAAATTGCATCAATGAATGCAATGTCCCCCTTTACCAATGAACTTATTCATGAAACAAGTCCTTACTTGCTTCAGCATGCCCATAATCCAGTGAATTGGATTCCTTGGTCAGAAAATCTTTTTGATTTAGCTGCAAAAAATAATAAACCTATTTTACTAAGTATTGGCTATGCTGCATGTCATTGGTGTCATGTAATGGAAAGAGAAAGTTTTGAATCTATAGAGGTAGCAACTTTTATGAATGAACATTTTATAAATGTAAAAGTGGACAGAGAGGAACGTCCCGATATAGATCATATTTACATGGATGCATTGCAAGCAATGACTGGTAGCGGTGGATGGCCATTGAATATTTTTTTATTGCCTAATGGTAAACCTTTTTATGGAGGCACTTACTTCCCTCCAATTCCAATGCAAAACCGGGCATCCTGGATGGATGTTTTAAAATCCGTACACGAGGCTTTTGAAAAGAACTATGATAAATTAGCGGAGCAAGCCATTAATTTATCCAATCATTTAGTACAAGCCAATATTAAATTGAATGCGGCAGATAATGAAATGGATTCAGCACCCATTGCTACAAAAGATGATTTAGAAATAATTGCTGGGCGCATTATGCAATCCGCCGATACGCAGTGGGGTGGTTTTGGAAATGCGCCAAAGTTTCCCCAAACTTTTGCATTACAGATGTTATTAAGACATTATTATGTTTTTAAAAATATCAATTCATTAAATCAGGTTACTTTATCCCTGGATAAAATGATTCAAGGTGGAATATATGATCACTTAGGAGGTGGATTTTCAAGATATAGTACCGATGGGCATTGGCAGGCCCCTCACTTTGAAAAAATGCTATACGACAACGCTTTACTCATTAGCATTTTATCTGAAACCTATCAGGTTACACAAAAAGAAAATTATAAAATTGTAATTCATCAAACACTACAATTTTTAGATAACGAATTATCCAATAAGGAGGGCGCTTTTTATGCTGCATTAGATGCAGATAGTGAAGGAGTAGAAGGGAAATATTATACTTGGAATTACGATGAATTAAAAACACTTGTTCCTGAAAATAGCTTTGACGCCTTTTGTGCATATTATCAAATTCAATCAACTGGCAATTGGGAGCACACCAATATTTTATGGACGCAACATGATTTTTTAGTAAGTGAAACTGAAAGTTTTAAAACTATCAAACAACAGTTGCTTGCTGTTCGGGAAAAAAGAATTAGACCAGGTTTAGATCATAAAATTATTTTATCCTGGAACAATTTAATGATCATTGCGCTTTGTAAGGCAGCCTCAGCATTAGGTGATAATGGGCTCGTAACAAAGGCTATTAAAGCAATACAGTGGATTGAAGAAAATATGTTTAACGACGCCGAAGGTTATTTTTATCATGTAAATACGAATGGGAAAAATAATAGTCCTGCATTTTTAGATGATTATGCAAGTTTAATACAAGCGTATATTTATTTGCAAGAAATTACAGGAGACACTCAATATTTGCATAAAGCAAAAGCATGGACTGAATATGTTCAAACTCATTTTATAGACGAAGAAAAAACGTTTTATTATTTCACTCCTGTATATCAAAAGGATCTGGTGATTCGTAAAAAAGAAAATTACGATGGTGCTCAGCCAAGTGGGAATGCAATGATGTCTTATAACCTATTGTACTTGTCCAACATGTTTGCAATTCCGGAGTGGAACCTTCAGGCAAGGAAAATGGTGTTTACCATGCGTAAAATGATCCTCCAATATCCATCTTCATTTAGTATCTGGGCGCAGAGTTTTACCATACTACATTTGGGCTTTTTGGAGCTTGTAAATATTGGCTCAAAAGCCAATGAATTGCAATTATCGGTTTTAAAGCCATTTTTGCCCCATAGAATGACTGTATTTACGAATAATCTCGACAGCGAATTAAGCCTTACTAGTCACAAACAAAGCATTGATAATCAGTACTATATATGTATAAATAATACCTGCTTACCTCCTTTCGCAAATATGAAGGATTTTTTAACATATATCAATCAACTAAATTATTAATTTGCACCACTTGTAATGCATGGATTTTGTAACTTTATCCATACTTTCAAAAGAGTGTTAGCAGTATATATTAAAAAAAATTTAAATATTATAATCTTGGTATGTCCAAGCGTTATTCTAAATAATAATTATGGTTAAGAATTTGAAAATTGCAAAACTTAAATTTCCGTTGATGCTATTGACGGTTTTATTAAGTTCATTATTGTTTTTTGCATTCGAGTCAAAAAGTGTTTTAAGAAATACAAAACTAAGAACTGATGCACAAATGGCATACATTCCTGGTGGTTCTTACTACATGGGAGCTAGTGATGAGCAAATTGACAATTCATTGATGAATCATAAAAAATTAGTTTCAGTTTCAAGCTTTTGGATGGACAAAACTGAAATCACCAATGAACAATACCGTCGCTTTGTGGGCTATGTAGCAGATTCATTAAAGTATTTAAACTATTATTTAAAGACTACTAATATTCCTGATGAAGATACTTTGAAAGTAGATTGGGGAAAAGTGGCTACCATGAATAAGTTTATTGCAAACGCTAAAACTCAAAAGGATATTGAAGGTTTATTGTCTTCGAGATTAACTGAAGTGGTATTGCAACAACCTAACAGATTAAAAGGACACCCATTACAATTGGATCCTAATAAAATGATTTATAGTTACACTTTTGTGGATTTAAAAAAAGCTGCTGAATTATCAAATTCAAATAAAGGTTTGAAAAACGAAAAGCGTTTATTTAAAATTAAAAAAGAAGTAGCTATCTATCCTGACTCTTTAGTATGGGGAAGAGATTTCTCCTATTCAGAAAATGATCCCTTAATGATTATGTATTTTTCACATAAATCATACAATGATTATCCAGTAGTAGGTGTGTCTTGGAAACAAGCAACTGCATTTTGTCACTGGAGAACAGAACATAGTGATTATTATCAGGGACGCCCGGGAAAGAAAGATTTATTAATTGATGGCGTATATCGTTTACCATCAGAAGCTGAATGGGAATATGCTGCAAGGGGAAATTCAAAAATTAATGCAATGTTCCCTTGGGGTGCTCCTTATGCCCGAACTAGAGAAGGTCGTTTAATGGCCAATTTTAAACCAGGTAGAGGTGATTATTTTGGAGGTGATACAAAAGTAGATGGTATTACTCCAGTTAAAGTGAAATCTTATACCGAAAATGGATTTGGTTTATACGATATGGCTGGAAATGTTGCTGAGTGGACTAGTACAGTATATGATGAGGCAGGTGGTCCATCAGATTTTAATCCAAATTATCAATATGATGTAGATGATAAAGATGAGTTAAAAGAAAAAAGAGATCCACGTGCTAGAAAATCAATAAGAGGCGGATCTTGGAAAGACAATGCATATAATTGTCAAGTGAGCACAAGAAATTTCGAGTATCAGTTTAATGCAAAATCATATATAGGATTCAGATGTGTATTGTACACAACTCCTAAATATTAATCAGTAAATTATTGAACATTCAATTATAGTTCTCAAAGACAGATAAATCCAAAAACATTCATTAAAACATAAAAACAATTTATGAGTCAAGTTAACAAACCTGAAGTAAAAAAAGATTTCAAATATTGGGTAGACAAAGCGGTTTCAGTAGGAGCTGCTGTAGTAATTGTAGGTGCTTTATTCAAAATTTTGCACTGGCCATTTGCTAATACTTTTTTGATTGTTGGTATGTTTACGGAGGCTGCTATCTTTTTAGTATATGCTTATCTTCCTTCAGATCCTCAGGATCATTCACATGATGGTGTTGGTACGGCTACTTTAGATAGTTCTGAGTTAATCAAAGCATTGAACGACGTTAAAACTTCAATTGAAAATACAAATACAAATATTGGTGCAATAAGTGCTCAAACAGAAGGCTTGAAAAACTTAAATGCAAAATTTGAATCAATGGGTAAAACATTGGATGAATTAAATCATTTTTATGGCAGCGTTAAAACTTTATCTGAATCAATGACAAGTTCAGTGGGTGACGCAGCGCGTACAAAAGATCAATTAAATGCATTGGCAAACAATTTAACAGAATTGAATGCAGTGTATACTAATATGATTTCTGCGATCAAAGGAAAATAATTTAATAGCAAATTCAAATAAAAATATTTTTAGATGGCATTACCTAAAGAACCAAGGCAGAAAATGATTAATATCATGTACTTGGTATTAACTGCTATACTTGCCCTAAATGTTTCGAGTGAAATTCTTAATGCATTTAAAACAATTGAGGATAGTTACGTAAGATCAAATAAAGAATTATCAGATCGAAGTATAAAATTAGTATCAGATTTTGATGACGAAGGAATCAAAAAACAATTCCCTGAAAAAGTGGCTTACTGGAAACCCAAAGCAGTTCAAATTAAAGAATTGTCAGAAAAGTTAGCTGCTCAAATTGAGGATTTAAAAAATTCATTAAAGCAGGCTTCTAATTTAAAACCCGATGGTACTTTTAATGATGAAGATTTAGAAGCTACTACAAGAATTTTAGCTCCTAATGAAAGTCATAGTAAAGAAAAGCAGGCTAAGGGGGAAGAACTTTATGCATTGTTGGCTAAATACAAAACTGATTTAGCAAGCATTGATACCGCATTGGCAACACAAGTAAATAAATTGCCAATTAATTTAGAAATTCCTAAATTATACAATAAGGATAATCAAACTATTGTTGATGGTATGAATACCCCACAAGAAAAGTGGTCTTATATTTATTTTCACATGACTCCAACAATTGCGGGTTTAGCTATCTTATCTAAATTCCAAAATGATGTAAGAAACAGTGAAGCTCAATTAATTGATTATTGTTATTCTCAAGTTACCTCTGTAAGAATGTCAACAACACTTGCTGCTATTGCAAACGCAAGTTCAACAATGGTAATGGCAGGAGACGAGTTAATCATTACAGCAGGATTAGGTGCTTACAATCAAGATACAAAACCAACCATCACTATTGATGGTGCAAGTGTTCCTTTAAATGCAGATGGTCAAGGAGTTTATAAAACCATTGCATCAAGTGCAGGTGATTTTACAAAGCATGTAACGGTTAGTTATAAAGATCCTTCATCGGGTGAACAAAAATCAAAATCAACTGAGGTTAAGTATAAAGTGGGTATTCCAACAGGCTTAGCTTTCTCTGTGGATTCAACCAAAGTATTTTACAATGGAATACCTGATGGAAATCCAATTTCAATTTCTGGTGCTGTGGGTGGTGCCGGTGCTATTAAAGTAAGCGTTGTTGCAGGATCGGCTAAAATTGAACAAAAAGGCCCAGGCAGATATACTGTATTTCCTAATGCAGAAGGGGTGTTGGAATTAAATATTACTGATGGCAAGAATTCTAAAACCGAAAGAATTAGAGTTAAGGGATTACCTGAACCACAAGCAGCATACGTAATAGGAACTTTAACAAAACCAACATATTATGGTGGTGTAGTAAGTGCTAGCGAATTTAAATTACAACAAGGACTTGCTACAAAAGTACCTGATGACTTTATTTTTAGCGGAATTAAATATAGAATCAAGTCTTTCAAAATGCAATTTTCTGGAAAAGGATTTGCAGGTATTGAAACAGTAAATATTAATAGCAATAGTTTCGCAGGTGCAGCTAGCTTAATGGCAAAATGTACTCAGGGTAGTCAGGTGTTAATTACGGATATTATTGCGGAAGATGCTGCTAAAAAAGATCGTAGAATTAATAATACCATTTCATTTTTCCTAAAATAAGTTGAAGGTCGATTTTAAATACTAAAAGTATATGAAAACAAGTAAACATTTTAATATTGTCAAGTTTGTAGGTTTAATCTCAATGAGTTTAATTTCGTGCATTCAATTAATAGCGCAAACTCCTGCAAAGAAAACTTCCTATCAGTTTGGGAATATTAAAACAAAACCTGTAACTATTTATGAGGAAGTGAATGGTTTTTTTACAGATTCTGCTATACAAGAAACTATTAGCGACACTTCATTAGAAAAAAAGATTAACGCCACGAATCATCAGACTCCTATAATTAGAAAAGAGGACGTTCAGTTTTACGAAACTATTTGGGAGGATATTGATGGTAGAGAAAAGAAAAATAGATTGTTATTGTATGAGCAAAATGCTGCTGCAACAAATGATCGTTTCATTGCAATTTTAATTAATGCATTGGTGAATGACTCAGCGAATGTCAAGGCCTACTCTGATGATTTATTTACTACGAATAAATCTTTAGCAGATATTGAAACATTATTCAATGGCCCAATGCGACCAGTAACCGTAACAAGATTAGACGGCACTACTTATGATACATTGCAACCTGATGGGTCAAAAGCGCTTGCTACAGATTCTATTTATGCATTCAGAATTAAGTCACAATATATTTACGATAGCAAAAGTAGTAGAATGTATTATAGAATTATAGGTATCGCACCTTTGGCTAAAATACCTGGTGATTCTTCGGTAAATTCAGACGGCAGTAAAGCTGGCAAAGAAATGGCTCCATTGTTTTGGGTTTCTTATCCAAAAATTAGAGCAGACTTAAAATCAATCCCTATTTATAATCCAAAAAATAGCACTGACATTGTTGATTGGGCTAAGATATTAGAATATAAATACTTTGACGGTCATATCGTTAAAACTTCTTACGAGAATTTCAAGGATCAATCAATGAGTGATATCTATAAAAAGGATCCAAGAAAAAGATTGGAGTTGGCTGAAAAAACAATGATGCGTATTGATAATTTTGAACAAGATCGTTGGGTGTATTAATACCTGACACATTTATCATAAATTATTTCCTAAGGCCGCTAATAAAATAGCGGTCTTTTTTTCGCCTATCAATTTTACTAGTATTGGTTGTTTTGCCTCCTTAATTTTTTGCACCGATTTAAAGTGCAATAACAAAATCTCTTTTGTCTTTGGGCCAATGCCTTCAATATGGTCAAGTCCGGAATCCAATGCCCCTTTTGATCTCTTACTTCTATGAAATTGGATACCAAAACGATGTACTTCGTCTCTGATATTTCTAATAAGTTTATGTGCTTCACTATGCCAATCTAATATGACCGACTTACTATCGCCAGGGAAAAACAATTCTTCAATGTTTTTGGCAAGGCCAACTGTTGTCACTTTGTCTTGTATCCCAAGCTCGGTTAAAGCCTCTAAAGCAGCATTTAATTGTCCTTTTCCACCATCAATGATGATAAGCTGAGGCAAAGGCATTTTCTTTTCTATCACCGATTTATAGCGCCTTCCAACCGACTCTTTCATACTGGCAAAGTCATTGATTCCGACAACTGTTTTGATATTAAATTTTCGATAGTCCGACTTACTTGGCACTCCGTTTTTAAAACATACCATTGCAGATACTGGGTAGGCGCCCTGGAAATTTGAGTTATCAAAACATTCAATATGGGTAGGCGTTTTTTGTAAATGCAAAACATCTTTCATTTCTTCAAGTATCTCATTGTACTTTGGATCCTCCACACTTACTAAAGCTTGCTTATGTTTCCAATCTCTTAATGCATAATCCGCATTCTTTTGTGAAAGGGCAAGTAATTGTTCCTTATCGCCAGCTTGAGGAATGGTATACTTTACATCGAATACTTTTTCGGTTAATTCAAATGGGATGATAATTTCCTTTGCTCTACTATTTAAATTGGTTCTAAAATAATGAATTGCAAAACTTAAAATGGTTTCAATATTTTCTTCAATGGGAACGGTAAGTGGCAAAATATGAGTTTGAATAATTCTACCGTTCTCGATCATTAAGTAGCTAACATAAGCCTGGTCAGCATCATGGGAAATTGTAAATACATCCATGGCGTGAAGCTGCTTGATATAAATTGCCGATTTTGTTTGGTAATTTTCAAGTTCTTCTATTTTCTTTTTAGTAATTGCAGCTCTTTCAAATGACATATTTTTGGCCTGCTCCAGCATTGTAGTTTTTAAATTGGCAATTACAGGTTTTATATTTCCTTTTAATAAATGTTGAACCTGCTCAATAGATTCATTATATTCAGCAAGTGTTTGAAAGCCTTGGCAAGGCCCCAGGCAATTACCTAAATGATATTCTAAACATACTTTAAATTTTCCTTGCTCAATATTTTTCGGCGTTAATGGAAGGGTGCAGGTTCTTAAAGGAATCGTATGTTTTATATGATCAATTAATTCCCTCACTGCTAAAACATTGGTAAAAGGACCTATATAAGTGCTTCCATCATTTATCTTTCTTCTTGTTAAAAATACCCTTGGGAAATGCTCTTTTTTAATAATAATATAAGGGTATGTTTTATCATCCTTTAGATTGATATTGTATTTAGGCTGATAATTTTTAATTAATTCATTTTCAAGGATAAATGCATCATGCTCTGAATTCACAATGGTAAATTGTATATCCTTAATTTTTTGCACCAACTCAATGGTTTTAAGGGTATGTCCATTATTGGATAAAAAGTAAGAGCTCACTCTTTTTCTTATGTTCTTTGCCTTGCCTACATACAATAAATGCCCATTTTCATCAAAATATTGATAAATCCCTGGCTCCTGTGGCAGGCTTGCTTGTATTTCCTTAAATAACTCTTTTTCCATGATCGCACCGAAAGCACAAAAATACTTTATATTTTTGTGGTATGGAATTAACTGTAAATATACCTGCGCTACTTTTTCCAGCAATTAGTTTAATTATGCTGGCCTATACCAACCGTTTTTTGGCCTTATCAAGCAGGGTGAGGGTGTTGCATGATAAATACCATGCTCAGGAACAAAGGCACCTGATATTTACCCAAATTAAGAATTTAAAGTACCGACTTAAACTGATAAGGAACATGCAAACCTATGGCGTAGCTTCATTGCTATTTTCCATAGTGTCCATGTTTTTCATTTATATCCAATACCAACGCGTAGCTCAATTTATTTTTGCGGTGAGTTTGATTTCGTTTTCTTGGTCTATAATACTGTCTCTACTTGAGATTAGATTAAGCACCAAGGCAATTGAAATTGAATTAAGCGACATTGAAGGACTTGAGGATCCTTCGGTAATGGAATACTTGAAAAAGAAGTTCGAACGCGAATAGGTAAAACATAAATCATTTCAAACCTAGATAGTTCAATCTAATTATTAGACTTTCTTTCTCCAATTTGTTGTCTCCACATTGCATAATATAAACCTTTCTCTGTAAGTAAAGAATCGTGGTTACCCTGTTCAATTATCTTTCCTTTCTCTAATACATAAATACGCGTTGCATGAATGATGGTGCTCAAACGGTGGGCAATCATAATAGTAATTTGCTCACGTTCTGCAGATAATTCGCGAATGGTATCTGTAATAGATTCCTCTGTTAAACTATCCAGGCTTGAAGTGGCTTCGTCAAATATTAATAAATGAGGATGTCTTAATAAAGCGCGTGCAATAGAAAGTCTTTGTTTTTCACCTCCACTTAATTTTAATCCACCTTCCCCAATCACAGTAGATAATCCGTTTCCGCCTTTATCTAAAATATTGGTGCAACTTGATTTTTGCAAGGCTACAAGCATTTCTTCCTCAGTTGCATTTGGTGCAACGAATGCTAAATTTTCTTTAATGGTGCCGGCAAATAATTGGGTATCCTGTGTAACAAAACTAATTTGATTTCTTAGTTCGTTCATATCAATTTGCTTGCTGTTAACTCCATTGATTAATATTTGACCTTCCTGTGTTTGGTACAAGCCAACAATTAGTTTTACCAATGTGCTTTTGCCAGCGCCAGATGGCCCCACAAAGGCAATCGTTTCGCCTTTTTTCACTTCAAAGCTAATGTCATCCATCGCTTTAAAGTTGGCAGTTTGGTGTTGAAAACCAACATGTTCAAATGCTAAATGTTCAATATTTCCTATAGGCACTGCTTCGGCAGGATTAATTTCAATTTCTTTTTTCATCAAAGCATCGAAATTATTTAAGGAAGCTTCGGTTTCACGATAGCTCATGATAATACTTCCAATTTCTTGTAATGGGCCAAAAATGAAAAAGCTATAAAACTGTAATGATATCAATTGTCCTACAGATAAGATCTCTTTAAAAATTAACCACATTAAAGTAAAAGTGATCACTTGTCTTAAAAAGTTAACCATCGTGCCTTGGATAAAACTTAAGGAACGAATATTTTTTACCTTCTTTAATTCAAGCGCTAATATTTTGTAAGTATTATTATTTAATCGAGCCACTTCCTGATTGGTTAAGCCTAAACTTTTTACCAATTCAATATTACGCAAGCTCTCGGTAGTGGTGCCGGCAAGTGTTGTAGTTTCTTTTACAATATTCTTTTGAATGGACTTTATTCTTTTACTTAATAAATTGGTTACATAAGCAATAGTGCCAGCCCCTAAAATGTAAATAGGCATGATTGACCAATGCAGCTTAGTTGCATAAATGGAAATAAAAACAATGCTTACAATAATACCAAATACCACATTAATCACATAGCTAATGAACTTTTCACAATCTGCTCTAGCTTTTGTCAAAATTGATAATGTTTCGCCGCTTCTTTGATCTTCAAATGCTTGATACGGCAATTGCATGGAGTGTTTTAATCCATCGGTAAATAGGGAAGCCCCAAATTTTTGTATAATTACATTTACAGTATAATCCTGAAATGCTTTTGCAATTCTACTTACCATAGCGGTGCCTACTAATAATCCTAATATCTTTCCTATTCCTTTTAAGAATTCCGGTTGGGTTCTTATGTTACCCATTGCGTCTTTAAATGGGGTTTTTGCAAATTCATCAATCAACCTTCCAAACAACATGGGGTCAAACATGGAAAAGGTTTGATTAATAGCAGCTAGTATAAAACCAATGATTACTAGTTTTCTAAAAGGGCGTAAATATTGAAATAATATCTTCATAATTATGATTTTTGTTCGTCGGCGTACAATTGGTTGTATTGGTCAATACAGGCAACTACTTCTTCGACGCCTGCCTTTTTTTCGGCACTTGTTACGAATCCTTGTGGTAAAAAGGGTAGATGTTGTTTTAAGATATCAAACATAGCAGCTACATTTCTTGCAACTACTGCAGGTTTTTCCTTGTCTGATTTTGTAAAAATGAGGGTGTATGGAATTTCCCATTTCACCATTTGTTCAATAAATTCTAAATCAATTTTTTGAGGAGTATGTCTACTATCAATCAAAACAAATACTCTATTTAAATTAGGACGTTTTCTTAAATAGTTTTCAATCATCTGCTCCCATCTTCTTCGACTACTTTGTGAAACTTTAGCAAAGCCATAGCCTGGTAAATCCACAATATACCATTTGTCCCAAGGCCCTTTTGCATTAGAGCTCATGATTTCAAAATGATTAATAAGTTGGGTCTTGCCCGGTGTTCCTGATGTTTTTGCTAAATTCTTTTGATTGCATATGGCATTAATAATGGAGGACTTGCCCACATTGCTTCTGCCAATAAATGCGTATTCGGGTTGCTCTAATTTTGGGCACTGTTCAAAGCCAGGGCTAGAAATTAAATAAGTTGCTTTGTTAATTTTCATGGTTATTATATTAATACCTTCCCTGTCATTTCTTTAGGTATTGGCACATTCATCATAGTTAATATGGTGGGTGCGATATCACCTAATTTACCTGCTTTAATTGTACCATTCCACTCATTATCAATAATAAAGAAAGGAACTAAATTGGTAGTATGAGCTGTATTAGGACTGCCGTCTTCGTTAATCATATAATCTGCATTGCCATGATCTGCAGTTAGAAAAATAGTGTATCCATTTTTTAATCCTGCAGTAACTATTTGATTTACACAAGCGTCTACTGTTTCAACAGCTTTCACCACAGCACTAAAGATTCCAGTGTGACCAACCATATCCGCGTTGGCAAAATTCAAACAAATAAAATCGGGGTTGCCTGCATTAATTTCTGGCAATAATTTATCTGTTAATTCCTGAGCACTCATTTCTGGTTGTAAATCATAGGTAGCTACTTTTGGAGAAGGAGCCATGATGCGTGATTCACCTTCAAAAGGAACTTCACGACCGCCACTAAAAAAGAAAGTAACATGAGGATACTTTTCAGTTTCTGCAATTCTAATTTGCTTTTTATTGTTTTGAGCTAATACATCACCTAAGGTATTTACTAAATTATCATTCTCAAAAATCACATGCACATTTTGGAAAGTCTCATCATACTTAGTAATGGTGGTATAATGTAGATTTAATTTTTTCATTCCAAATTCAGGAAAATCTTTTTGAGACAACACTTCTGTAATTTCTCTACAACGATCAGTTCTAAAATTAAAACACAATACAGCATCGCCCGATTCAATTTTAGCAATAGGAGCGCCATTTTCTAAAAGTATAGTGGGCTTGATAAATTCATCAGTAATGTCTTTTGCATAATTTTCTTTAATCGCTTCAATTGCTGAGTTGGCAGTAGGTCCCTTTGCATTTACTAATGCATCATAGGCTAATTGAACTCTTTCCCAACGCTTATCACGATCCATTGCATAGTATCTTCCGCTCAGGGTGGCAATTTTTCCTACAGATGTTTTTAAATGTGCTTCTATGTTTTCAATATAAGCCAAACCACTTTTCGGATCGGTATCTCTTCCGTCTGTAAAGGCATGAATGAAAACCTTATCTAATCCATTCGCTTTACAAATATCACAGATCGCTTTTAAATGGGAGGTATGTGCATGTACACCGCCATCACTTACTAATCCTAATAAATGCAAAGGTTTTTTATTTTCTTTTGCATAATGAATAGATGCCAATAAAGTTGGGTTCGTGGCTAATTCACCATCACGTATTGCTACATTGATTCTTTGTAATTCTTGATACACTATCCTCCCTGCACCTAAATTCAAATGACCAACTTCACTATTACCCATTTGCCCCTCGGGCAATCCTACCTCCTCGCCACAAGTAATTAAAGTGGAATGTGGGTATTTATTATACAAACTGCTTACAAAAGGGACATTTGCTTGTTGAATAGCATCAGATAAAGGCACTTTGCCTAATCCCCAACCATCCATTATTACTAAAATTACTTTTTTTGACATAATCTTTATTTTTGGTCTACTTAGTTCTAATTTTGTGCTGTGAAACACCATTTTAATTAAAAAATGAGTTTCATGCAAATTTACGCAGATATCCTTACATCTAATATTAAAAAATGAACTGGATTAGACAAATATTACTATTGGCGCTCTTTGCTTTTGCTAGTTTGGGAGCTAATGCTCAAAATGATGCGGACCAATTGGTGCAGCATTTGCAGACTGCCAATTTTAATAAATTAATTTCCTTTTGGGATACACAAGTGGAAGTGAATTTACCCAATTTTACGGGTCAAAAACAATTTAGCCCTGCAGATGCGAATGAAATGTTGAGGTCTTTTTATAGTCGAAACAATATCATTGGCTTTGAGAAAAATGCGGAAAGAAAAGTAGGCAGCACTATTTATTTGACAGGCAAATTATTTTCTCAAAATGCAAAATACAATTTAACTTTATTGATGCAGGAAAATAAGCAGCACTTAACTATTGTAAGTGTTAGAGTAAGTTAATTGCATCCATTATTATAAGCACTATTGAATGAGTAAGAAAAATAAAGCAGCAGGGTCCCCGTTAGTGTATAGTACCGATCCAAATTACTTACCACCAAGTGAAGAGGAAACAGTTGAAACCTTACCACCAGATCAACAGCCATTGCGTGTGATACTTGAAACAAAACATCGTGCTGGTAAAACAGTTACTATTGTTTATGGTTTTATAGGAAGTGAAGATGATATGAACGCTTTAGGTAAACTGCTTAAAAATCATTGCGGTACGGGAGGTTCAGTGAAAGACGGTGAAATAATTATTCAAGGAGATCACCGTCAAAAAGCATTTCAATTTTTAAAGCAAAAAGGATATAGCAAGGCTAAATTGTAGTCGGCATTAAAAATACACTTCTAAGTTGCACTTGTTCTTAAGGTCTCTTACTAAAGGATATTGTTCGGCAATGCGATCGTATTTTTGTTTACTATTAAGACGCATGTGCAATGGAACATCTTCTTGTTCACTAGCCTCCACCAATATATCAAATTGAATGGCCCTGTTTTGAAATTTATCCCAAACTTTCTCTAATACATTCATTCTTTCCTGCTCTACAAATTTCTGAGCTGTTAATGCGCCAACTGTAATGGTAAAGTGAGTATCGTCAATGATATTAAGTTGCGCTACTTTAAAAGTTCCTGCAGATGCATGCTTTGCATTGGCTTCCAAAACTACTGCATATTCATCCCAGCAAGTTCTCAAAATATCCATATCTAATGGAATAGATTCTTTAACCTCTTCAATGTCATATTCCTTGCCATATTTTTGTTGTAATACGGCCAGTAAATTTTTATTAGCGCCACCTGTAGAAGTGGGTGATGAAATAGCTGTTGGCTTTGCTTGTGTAATAGGAGCATCTGGCGTCGCTGCTGGTGAGTTTGTAACATGGGGTTTTGGAGCAACAGCTGGCGTAGGGGTTTCAATAACAAGTTTGGCTTCCGAGTTAACTACAATATTACTTAAAGGCATTATTTTCTTTAAGCGAATAGGGTAGTGTGCATCAACTAGTTTTTTTTTACTATCTGGTTGTCATCCAAACTTAATTCAATTGCTTGTGCCAAAAAGTTCAATTTTATAATGGCCATTTCAACATGCAGCCTTTTATTGCGTGCTTGTTTAAATTGAATCTCAGCTTCGTTTAAAATATTAAGCGCACTCACTAAATAGGGAGTGCTAATTTCTTTTGCGGTATTAATGTATTGATCTCTCCAGCCTTCAATGGATTCTAATAATGAAGCACTAGCAGGGTCTTTACATACTAATAAATTTCTGATAAAGGAGGCTAGTCCAGATAATACCATATCTCCTTCAAATCCTTTTTGATTGATTTCATCATACAATAACATGGCCTTGGTAAGGTCTTGTTTTGTTAGGTATTCGATCAATTTAAAAAAGTATTCTTCGTCTAATATGTTTAAATGCTCAAGGGTATTTTTATAAGTTAATTCGCCATTTGAAAAACTTACAATTTTATCTAAAATACTCAAGGCATCACGCATGCAACCTTCACTTTTTTGAGCAATTAGTTGTAATGCGTTTCGTTCTGCTTTAATATGCTCCTTGCCAATAATTTCTTCTAAATGCTCTACTGTATCGTTATTGGTAATTCTTTTAAAATCAAAAATTTGACATCTACTTAAAATGGTAGGTAAAATTTTATGTTTCTCTGTAGTGGCTAAAATAAAAATAGCATGTGCAGGAGGTTCTTCCAAAGTTTTTAAGAATGCATTAAATGCACTTGCACTTAACATATGGACCTCATCCACAATATATACTTTGTATTTACCGGCTTGTGGTGCGAATCTTACTTGATCCACTAAGGTTCTAATATCATCTACCGAGTTATTGCTGGCAGCATCTAATTCGTGTATGTTTAAGCTAGCTCCTTTTTCAAAAGAGGTGCAGCTATTACATTCGTTACAAGCTTCGCCTTCCTTGGTAATATTGGTGCAATTGATGGTCTTAGCTAAAATACGTGCACAGGTTGTTTTGCCAACCCCTCTTGGTCCACAAAACAAAAAAGCATGCGCTAAATGATTGTTTAAAATGGCATTCTTAAGGGTGGTCGTTATATGCGACTGCCCCACAACTGTATTAAAGTTTTGGGGTCTATATTTTCTAGCAGAAACAACAAAATTATCCATAGCTGACCTGCAATATACATATTATCCCCTAAAAATTTAGGCGCCTTTTATGCACATTAATTTTCTTTGAGTAGACACTTGTACAGGGTAAAATAAATTAGGAACCAGTAGTGTATTCCATAACAGGGTGGCGCTCAAAAGGATGTGCTGCTGTATCAAAAATATGTCTAAATGTGACCATATGTCTGCTTGGTTTTGCCCCTAAGCTTTTGTAAATATTTACCATTTTTGGATTCCAGTCGGCAGCCCAACCCATTTCATATTGTTGGTATATCTTAATGTCTAAAATCGATAAATAACTTGAATAAATTAAAAAGCTATCAATTCCTAAGGATTGGTACTTTGGTACTACACCAAATGCCAAACCTGTTAAACGATTATTTTGACCTCTAAACTTCATCCATAATAAATGAAGCTTTTGTTTTAACCCCAATTTGCCATCAAAAAATTTAAAATATTGATTTACATCAGGGATATTAATAAACATGGCAATGGGTTCTTCCTTATAATAGGCAAAACATATAACACGAGGATCCATGACTGGTTTAAGAGATGTAAACAATTTCATGATTTGATCAAAAGTAATGGCCTTTGCTTCACCATGTTGCGCCCATGCTGAATTATAGATTGTTACAAAATCCTGCGCGAATTTTTCTAATTGTGATTTATCTAAATGCCTTGTTTGATAATCAGGCTTCGCTTTAAATTTTTCATAGCGCTCTTTAAATTTCGGAGGCAATTCATCAAATATATTTAGTCGGTAATAATATTGATTGTAATAATTCTCAAAACCGTAGTTGGCAAATAGGGTCTCGTAGTATTCCGGATTAAATGACATTCCATACATGGGTTCATTGTCATAGCCCTCTACCATTAAGCCCCACCATTTATCACGGTCACCAAAATTAATTGGGCCGTCCATGGCTTCCATGCCATTTTCAATCAACCATTTTTTTGCAGTATCAAATAATAAATTTGCAACAGTATGATCGTTGATGGAATCAAAGTAGCCCACACAGCCGACAGGGAATTCAGTGCCCTTATTTACATATTTGCTATAATAAAAAGCAGCAATACGACCCACCGTACTACCATCCTGGTCTTGCACAATCCATCTTTTGGCATTGCCGTCTTTAAATAATTTATTTTTTTCAGGATGGAATACCTGTTCCACCTCATTGTCCAATGGACGAATATAATAAGGATTGTCTTGATTTACTTTCGCATTCAAGTTTAGAAATTCCCTAACTAGTTTGGGTGTTGTTACTTCTAAAACAGTCATAGCTGCAATTTAGAATTTTTTTAATACACTCAATGCAAATATGCCTGCAGTTTCGGTTCTTAATCTTGTATTGCCAAGATGTATTGCTTGAAATTGTTGGTTTGCTGCTTGCTCAATTTCATTTGGACTAAAATCACCTTCGGGGCCAATAAGTAAAACGCAATCATCACTTGCATTAATTTCTTTAATGCTTGTTTTTTGAGTGGGCTCGCAATGTGCAATTAATTTTTGGGATGCTTGTGTGGTATGGATGAGTTCTTCAAATGCGGTAGGGGTATGCAAACTTGGCAACCAAGCTTGTTGACTTTGAATCATTGCAGATTGCAAAATGTTTTGCATTCTATCTTGCTTAAATCTTTCGTGAACGGTACGCTCGCAAAGCAATGGTATAATGGTATGAACGCCCATTTCTGTTGCTTTTTCAAGCAACCATTCAAGGCGTACTGCATTTTTTAACAAGGAAATTCCTAAAGTAATTTTTTGTACTGGAGCAACAATATTTTTTTGATTTTGAATTTGTACTGTAGCAGATTTTTTATGTGCATCGGTAATGATGGATTCAAAAATTGCTCCAAGGCCATTAGTTAAATCAATTCTATCGCCTTCCTTCATTCTTAATACCTGAATACAATGCTTGCTTGTTTCTTCACTTAAAATATAAGTAGAAACAATATTGGAGAGTTGTGGTTCATAAAAATAAGGAACAGACATAGCTATCGAATTTATTAATTTTTATGCAAAATTAAAAAGGACTTTCATCATTTAATCCTTCATCAAATTCACCGCCATTCATACGACTTCCTTGAATAAAAAATCTACCTCCATCCCCTTCGGCTGCTGGATTGTTGAAGCTAGAAACTGGCTTGTAGTTATTGGGTAAACCAGGCAAGGTGCCACTATCACCATCCCATTCCTCAAATCTTTGAATATCTAATCTTGCTCTTAATTTAACTAAGTCTAAAGAACCGTTTCTGTGTTTTGCAATTCTAATATGCGTTTCTCCCTGTGTACTTTCTCCATTCTCATTACTCATTACTTCATAATATTCTGGACGATAAATAAACATAACCATATCGGCATCTTGTTCAATGGCGCCTGATTCACGAAGGTCACTCAACTGAGGCATCTTGCTTTCTTTTCTGGTTTCCACCGCACGACTCAACTGAGATAATGCAATAATAGGAATGTTTAATTCTTTTGCTAAAGCCTTTAAACTTCGTGAGATATTACTAATCTCTTGTTCACGATTAGAATTTCTATCACCAGATCCACTCATTAATTGTAAGTAGTCAATGATGATAATTTTCACATTGTGTTTATTCACTAATCTTCTTGCCTTTGCCCTAAATTCAAAAATATTTAAAGCGGCAGTATCGTCAATATAAATAGGAGCAGTTTCTAATTTTTTTATACCCTTGCTGTGCAATTGTTGGTATTCGTAATCCTCTAATTTACCACGAGATATTTTCTCCATTTTAATTTCACTCTCTGCACTCAAAATTCTCTGCACCAATTGTGAGGCACTCATCTCCAAACTGAAAAATCCAACTGCCTGTGGTTTTGTTGGGTGCAATGCTGCATTACGTGCTAAGTTTAATGCGAAAGCGGTTTTACCCACCGAAGGTCTTGCAGCCAATATAATTAAATCCGTTGGTTGCCAACCGTAAGTGATACGATCAAGTGAATTAAATCCACTAGGCACGCCCGAAATCTCATCCTTCTTAGTTCTTAATTCATCAATTCTGTTTACAGCATCAGCCAATGCATTTTGGATATCCACGAAATTCTTTTTCAAGTAATTATTCGTGATATTGAACATTTTTGTTTCACTGTCATCCAATAAGTCAAATACATCTGTACTGTCTTCGTATGCGTTTGCAATTACTTCGCCACTAATTCTTATGAGTTCTCTTTGAATAAATTTCTGTAAAACAATTCTTGCATGCGCTTCAATATTTGCAGTAGAAACTACCACATTGGTCAACTTTGAAATATAATACGCGCCACCTACTAAATCCAATTGTTCGCGTTTTTTTAATGCTTCTACAACTGTAAGCATATCAATGGGCTGATTGTCCATTTGTAAACCTTGCATAGCAGTAAAAATCATCTGGTGCGCATCGGTATAAAAACACTCTGGCTTTAAAATTTCGGTAACCGTATCAAATGCACTTTTCTCTAATAAGATACCACCCAGCACGGCTTCTTCTAATTCTTTAGCCTGAGGTGGAATTTTTCCATACATCATGGAACTAATGTCCACACTTGAGCTCTTTTTGCGGTTTTTAGTATTGGTATTGATATTTGGAATCGACATAATTAACACTGTTTTCTTACTGCGAAAATCCACTCTAAAAAGCAGAACATGAAATTTATTTTCAAGTTTGGATATCCACAAATCCCTACAATGGCAATGCACATGATTTTGGGGTTATTCACCTGTTTTGCACCTCAAATTTAGGGTTATTCACCTTTGGGGCCACGCGCGCGCAAAAAATTGCTTATTTTTGAAGCCATACTTTAAAGTGCTTATATGACCATTAGTTACAACTGGCTGAGTGAATATTTACCTAAAACAATTAGCCCCGAAGATTTATCTACTATATTGACCTCAATTGGATTAGAAGTGGAATCCATGGAAAAAATAGAAAATTTTAAAGGTGGTCTAGCAGGATTGGTAGTGGGTGAAGTGGTGGAATTAAGCCAACATCCAAATGCAGATAAATTAAAATTAACAAAAGTAAATACTGGAGGAGAACGTCCCTTAAATATTGTATGTGGTGCTAACAATGTTGCATTAGGTCAAAAAGTAGTGGTAGCAACTATTGGAACAACTATATATCCTAAAAATGCCGAAGCAGGTATTACCATGAAGTTGGCAAAAATTAGAGGGGAAGAAAGTGAGGGCATGATTTGTGCCGAAGATGAAATTGGAATTAGTGATGATCACGGAGGAATTATTATTTTAGATCCTAGCATTCATGTAGGTACTCCTGTTGCTTCACTTTATGAATACTATCAAGATTATGTGTATGAAATAGGACTTACTCCAAATCGGATGGATGCCATGAGTCATTATGGTGTTGCAAAAGATGTTTGTGCTTATTTATCTTATCATGAATCTCCAACACAAGCAAAAAGTCCTTTTACAAAAACATTGGTAAAAGACAATAAAGTAAAGCCTTTCAAAGTAGTGATTGAAGATACTAATGCATGTGCACGCTATAGTGGTTTGGTGATTGAAGGAGTGCAAGTGAAGGATGCCCCCAACTGGTTAAAAAATAGATTAAGTGCCATTGGCGTTCGTAGTATTAATAATATTGTAGACATTACTAATTATATTTTACACGAAACTGGACAGCCTTTGCATGCATTTGATGCCCATCAAATAAAAGATGCAACGGTAGTGGTAAAAAAGTATGCTGCTGACAGTATGTTTGTTACTTTGGATGGTACAGAAAGAAAGTTAACAGCAAATGATTTAATGATTAGTGATACCGAAAAGCCATTATGTATTGCTGGTGTTTTTGGCGGATTAAAAAGTGGGGTGTCCACATCAACAACGAGTATATTTTTAGAAAGTGCTTGGTTTGAGAATATACATGTACGTAAAACTTCATTGCATCATGGCCTTAGAACTGATGCGGCTACTCGTTTTGAGAAGGGGGTGGATATTGCGGGTACTGTAAATGTGCTAGAGCGTGCAGCTGGGTTAATTCAAGAAATGGCTGGAGGAAAATGTAGCGAGGTGGTGGATATTTATCCTAGTCCAGCTTCAAAAGCCGTGGTGACACTTACTTATGCGTACTTGAAAAAACTAAGTGGAAAAGTGTATCCAAATGAAAAAGTAAAAACAATTTTAACAAGTTTGGGCTTTGAGGTATTAAATGAAAATGCAGAAAGTATTCAAGTGGCCGTTCCATACCATAAGCCTGACATTAGTTTGCCAGCCGACTTGGTAGAAGAGGTGTTAAGAATTGATGGCTTGGATAATATTGAAATTCCGAGTTCTATTACTATGAGTCCTTCTATTGATCCTTTAGAACAAAAGGAAAAATTCAAAGAAAAAATGGCCAATTATTTAGTGGGCCGTGGGTTTACAGAAATATTGACTAACTCAATAACCAACAGTGCTTACTTTAGTGAGGAAACATTAACTACTGCAGTTAAAATGTTAAATAACTTGAGTGCCGAATTGGATGTGATGCGTCCAAGTATGTTGGAGACCGGTTTAGAGACCATTGCGTATAATTTAAATAGACAAAACAATGCTATTTCGTTTTTTGAAATTGGCAAAGTATATGGCAAATCTAATGCTGGTAAATATTACGAAGCGGAACAATTGGCAATTTATATTTCGGGAAAACAACAGGCAGATAGTTGGAGAACAAAAGGAACTGATCAGGACTATTTTGTAGCAAAAGGAATTGCGAATGCCATTTTAGATTTATTAGGAATCAATGGATTGCAAGAAAAAACTAGTTCCAATGGAAGCACAGAATTAGTTTGGAACAAAAAAACAATTGGACAGCTGGAAGCAATGGGCAATAAAAAGCTGCAGGCCTTTGGAATTAAGCAAGGGGTGTACTATATCAATTTTGATTTAACCGCATTATTTGCAGCCTACCAAAGTAAGAAAGTAGTGTATAAAGAGGTTTCAAAATATCCGTCAGTAGAAAGAGACTTAGCGTTGGTGATTGCTAAAGAAACTCCATTTGAAGCTATTCAATTAAGTATTCAGCAAGCAAAATTATCAGCACTTAATTCAGTTCGTGTATTTGATATTTTTGAAAGTGAAAAATTAGGAGTGGGTAAAAAATCAGTAGCCATTAATTTTGTTTTCAATGCAACAGATAAGACTTTAACGGATGTTGAAATTGATACAATGATGAAGTCATTGATTCAACTTTTTGAAAAAAATATTCAAGCTGAAATTAGAAAATAACTATATTCATTTATCAATTCAATAAAGCCTAACAATGGTTGATTTAAAAAAATCCATATCCAACTTACAAGAAAAGCTGAGTGCTTTATTAAAGATGTATGTGGCTTTAGAAAAAGAAAATCAACAATTAAAAGCTACCATTGCCAATCAAAAGCAGGTACAGCAGACATTGGAAGAAAAAATAAAAGAAGGTCAGGGGCAATTGACTGCTGCATTGATGAACCAGGGTGGTGGCATGGACCCAGCAGAAAAAGCAAAGCTGATTAAAAAAATTGACCAATATATTAAGGAGATTGACAATGGAATTAATAATCTTAATCCTTAATATTCCAATAAGCATAAAATAATTGTATGTCCGCTGAGCAAACCAACCCTAATGAGATGATCCCGGTTAATATTACGATTGCCGATCGTAGTTATAGGGTAAGAATTGCTCCAAAGGATGAAGAGGCTGTTCGAAAAACAGCTACCATTATCAATGCTAAAATGGTAGAGTTTAAGAATTTATATGCAGGGAAGGACATGCAAGACTATATCTCCATGGTGCTTTTATGGTTCACCACCGAGCAACAATCCTCAGGCCAAAACCTATATGAGGTTGAAAATCTTCAAAATCAACTCGATTCCCTTACCGCCAGCATCGAAAAAGTAGTTTCTGGCAACTAATTAACAGGAGAAGGGGGCAAATTCATCTATTCATTCCATTATTTCTTTATCTTCGTAGCTGAACCTTTGACGCATTATATTAATTCGTAATGGATTGTCTTGCAACATAGTACATTTACTATGTCAGTTGGATGTTTTTGAACGAACAATTAGTAATATTTCAAATCGAAAAAGGGGCAGTATGATTTTTTTTAAACAACAAGATTTAGACAATGGAACCATCAATATTATTGATCATCGTAGGAGCGTCTTCACTAGTGGGCGGACTCCTGGTAGGCAAATTGGTATTTGCGCGTAATACCAAAAAACAAGTAGAAGATGCAGAAGCTCAAGCAGCTAGCATTTTAAAAGAAGCTGAATTAAGAGCCGAAACAGTAAAAAAAGAAAAGCAATTAGAAGCTAAAGAACGCTTTGTGCAATTAAAGGCCGATCACGACCGTGAAATTTTAGAGCGCAACAAAAAAATTGGTGAAGCTGAAAATAGAATCAAGCAAAATGAATTGAATATCAATTCAAAAGTAGCTGCTTTGGATAAGCAAATCAAAGACAACGATATAATCAAAGAAAAATTAAATCGTGAAATTGATTTAGTAAATGTAAAGCGTACCGAATTAGAAAAGCACCAAGAAGAGCATATTCGTCGTTTGGAAAAAATTGCGAATTTAAGTGCCGAAGATGCAAAGCAACAATTAATTGAAAGTCTTAAGAATGAAGCCCAAACACAGGCTTTGGCTTTGCAACAGGATATTATTGAAGACGCAAAACAAAAAGCAAATAAGGAAGCCCGTAAAATTATTATTCAATCTATCCAGAGAACGGCAGCTGAAGTAGCTATCGAAAATACAGTGACTGTGTTTAATTTGGAGTCTGATGAAATGAAAGGTCAAATCATTGGTCGTGAAGGTCGAAATATTCGTGCCATTGAAGCAGCAACGGGTGTGGACTTAATCGTGGATGATACACCGGAAGCTATCTTACTTTCTTCATTCGATCCATTGCGTCGTGAAATTGCACGTTTATCATTACAACGTTTAGTGGCAGATGGTCGTATTCACCCAGCACGTATCGAGGAAGTGGTTGAAAAAACACGTCGTCAATTGGAAGAACAAATTGTTGAAATTGGAGAGCGTACTGTTATTGAATTAGGTATCCATGGTTTACATAAGGAGTTAATTAGAATCGTAGGTAAAATGCGTTTCCGTAGTTCTTATGGTCAAAACTTATTAATGCACTCTCGTGAAACTGCAAACTTATGTGGTATCATGGCAGCTGAATTGGGAATGAATCCTAAATTAGCTAAGAGAGCAGGTTTATTACACGATATTGGTAAAGTGCCAGATGAGGAAACAGAATTAAGCCACGCATTATTAGGGGCTAAATTAGCAGAGAAATATGGTGAGAACCCTGCAGTGGTAAATGCTATTGGTGCCCACCACGATGAAATGGAAATGCAATATGTAATTTCTCCAATTATCCAGGCTTGTGACGCCATTAGTGGTGCAAGACCAGGGGCGAGAAGAGAAATTATGCAACAATATATTCAGAGAATCAAGGACTTAGAAAATTTAGCCATGAACTACCAAGGGGTAGAAAAGGCTTATGCGATCCAAGCCGGTCGTGAATTAAGGGTGATTGTGGAAGCCGAAAAGGTAACCGATCAGTCTTCAGACCAATTGAGCTTTGAAATTGCACAGAAAATCCAGACTGAAATGACCTATCCTGGTCAGATTAAGGTGACTGTAATCCGTGAAAAAAGAGCAGTAAATATTGCTCGATAGTAGAAAAAAGGCCTAAAAAGGCAGGAATTTAATATTTGGTTGAAATAATTTGGATAATAGCGAGGGTAACCCTACCTTTGCCGTCCGCAAAAAACAAGAATTATGAGCGAAGCAGTAAAGTTCGTACACGAGCAATTGACAGCAAAAAAAGAATACCCAGCATTTAAAGCTGGTGATAATATTACCGTAAACTACAAGATTGTAGAGGGTGGTAAAGAGCGTATCCAAAGTTTCCGTGGTGATGTAATCAAAACACAAGGAACTGGTGCTACAGCTACTTTTACTGTTCGTAAAATATCTGATGGTGTAGGTGTAGAGCGTTTATTCCCTTTCTTATCTCCTAACATCGATGGTATCGTGTTAAATAAGTCTGGTAAAGTACGTCGTGCTAAATTATACTACTTACGTGATCGTAGTGGTAAGAGCGCTCGTATCAAGGAAAAAAGATTCTAGTACTCAACAAGCAAGTTTTTATACAAAACTCTTTTTGAATCAATTTATAGTAAACGGATTCCGATTTTCGGAGTCCGTTTTTTTATGATATTTCACGTACCTTTAATTTTAAGTTTTATTCAATTTATTACCTACTAATAACTGTTACATTGTTTCCATTCATCTCCATAAAAGAATATCAAAATGCATTAGCTGCCGGTACTGTTTCTTGTACACAAGCAGTTGATTTTTATTTGGAAGCAATTGATAAAAATACGCAGTTAAATTCTTTTTTAGAAGTATTTAGTAAGGAAGCAAAACAGCGTGCGATTGAATTAGATGCGCTTCAATCTGTTGGAAAACCATTAGGTAAATTACATGGAGTGATAGTGGGTATTAAAGATGTATTGTGCTTTAATGGACATCATGTAAGCGCTGCATCTAAAATACTTGAAAATTATACAGCAGTCTATTCTGCAACTGCGGTACAAAAATTAGTAGACGCGGGTGCTATTATAATTGGTAGACAAAACTGTGATGAATTTGCAATGGGAAGCAGTAATGAAAATTCTGCTTTCGGTCCTGTAAAAAATGCACTAGATAATACGCGTGTTCCAGGGGGTTCATCAGGTGGTTCAGCAGTGGCTATTCAAGCCAATTTATGCATGGTGAGTTTGGGATCAGATACTGGTGGATCCGTTCGTCAGCCGGCAGATTTTTGTGGTGTGATTGGACTTAAGCCAAGTTATGGTCGAATATCAAGATATGGATTAATTGCCTATGCATCTTCCTTTGATCAAATAGGCATCTTTTCACATACTATTCAAGATGCTGCATTGGTTTTGGAAGTAATTGCCGGTGCAGATAATTTTGATAGCACTGTTTCGGCTAAAGAAGTGCCTAGTTTTTTAACTGGTATTGAAAAAGAAAATGCAAGTCCTAAAAGAGTAGCTTACTTTAAAGAAACTTTATCACATCCTGGATTAGATCCTGAAATTAAAAAACAAACTGAATCATATTTAGCATCCTTGGTAGAAAAAGGATATCAAGTGGAGGCAATTGATTTTAGTTTACTTAGTTATTTAGTGCCAACCTATTATGTACTTACTACAGCGGAGGCATCCAGTAATTTATCTCGTTTTGATGGTATTAAATTTGGTCATCGCACAAAAGATAAAATAGAAGACCTGACTGACTTATATAAAAAATCTAGAACCGAAGGTTTTGGTGCAGAAGTGCAAAGAAGAATTTTATTGGGCACCTTTGTTTTAAGTGCGGGCTATTTTGATGCTTATTTTACAAAAGCACAACAAGTGCGTCGAAAATTAGTAGATCTTACCAATGATTTGTTTTCAAAGTATGACATTTTGGTTTCACCAACCGTACCTAGTCCTGCTTTTAAATTAGGAGAAAAAAGTCACTCTGCTACTGAAATGTTTTTAGCAGATATTTACACCGTGTATGCAAATTTGGTAGGCATACCAGCGATATCCATTCCTTTATTTAAGCACTCCAATGGAATGCCTTTTGGTTTACAAATAATGAGTGCCTCTTTTAATGAATTAGGGTTACTTCAGTTTTCGAATGAAATGATGAAATTGAAACAATAATTATTTTATGAATTTGCATTTTAAGCTTTTCATTAAAAAAATTACTTGCATTGGTTTGTTGATGGTTTGCATGCTTCAAATTAATCAATTAAATGCGCAAACGTCAAAAGCTAAAGAGGATTCATTACAAGATGTAAGGGTAGGGTTTTCAAGTTTATTTAAAATCACTTCCACAGGGAATAAAGAAAAGCCATTTAATTTTCAATTGAATCCTAAGGCCATTAGTTTTATTCAAAGCTATATGGATAAGCAAGGGGCTGAATTGACTAAAATGAAAACCTGGGCAAAACCCTATTTTAATTTATACGATGAAATTTTAACAGCGAATGGAGTTCCAGTGGAATTAAAATATTTAAGTGTTATTGAAAGTCATTTAAGTTCCAATTTAGTTTCTTGGGCTGGTGCAGTGGGTCCTTGGCAATTGATGCCTGATGAAGCTGCACGCTTTGGTTTAAAGACAAGTCCCATTGACGAAAGAACCGATTATAGAAAAAGCACTATCGCGGCAGCTACTATACTAAAAGAATTGTATGCTCAATTTGGAGATTGGCTATTAGTGGTGGCAGCATATAATGGAGGTGCAGGAAGGGTAAAGCAAGCGATACAAAAAAAAGGCACCAAAGATTTTTGGCAACTACAATATGAACTTCCATTAGAAACCAGAAATCATGTAAAAAAATTCATAGCCACACACTATGTAATGGAAGAGAACGCGAGAGCGTTCGATGAAAGCGGAAAACTAAACGCGTTCGATGAAAGCGGAAAACTAAACGCGTTCGATGAAAGCGGAAAACTATCCCCTGGTATAGATGCAAAAAACAAAAAGGGTAACAGCGTTTTATTACAACCCGAATTAATAGAAGTATCCGTTAGTGGTAGATATAAAATTGCCGTGATTGCTGCTTACTTGGATATTGTAGAAAAAGAGTTAAGTGTGTTGAATCCTAAATTCGATCAAATAGTGGCTACAGGTAAAACTTATTCTTTAAAATTGCCTAAGGACAAGCTAGAAAAATTTGAGGCCCGCAAAAATGATATTTTACAGGCCTCTTTACAATCTTTATACTCAATTAAGGAGTAGTATTATTTTAATTCTTGTAGTTTTTATACCCTAGAAATCGTCATCAAATTCGTCTTTATCATCAAACAAATCGTCGTCTAAATTTAAGTCATCGTCCAAGCCTAGGTCATCATCTTCATCACTTGACTTCTTTCCTTTGCCCGCTTTCTTAGTTGCTTTTTTTGGAAGATCAAATTCTTCAAAATCAGGATCCCAACTATCGTCGTCTTCTGTTTTTCCCCAATCATCATCCTCTAAATCATCATTGTCATCGACATCATCATTTTCATCGGCATCATCATTATCTACTTTTTTCTTTGATGCTGACTTGCTCACTTTTTCCGCTGGACCTAAATCGGGTTTCTGTGTTGCGGACTTTTTTTCTTTGATTGTTTTTACTGCCATAGTTCATTGAAATTACACTGTAAAATTTCAACCATTTTTTTTATTTGCCAAATAAAAAAGGACTTTTTTTTGATTAATTAAATCTAGAAAAAAATCCTTTTTTACATATTAAAGATGTATAATTTGGTCTCTACCAGGTCCGTTAGAAACGAACTTCACAGGAACACCTAAATAGGTATTAATATATTCAATATATGATTTCATGGTAGCAGGTAATTCGCTTTCATTTTTCATTTTTGTTGAATCTATATTCCAACCCTGCATTGTTTTCCAAACAGGAGTAACCGGTGTGCCAACCAATTGAAAAGGAACATAGTCTATTTGCTTTCCTTCCATTTCATAAGCGATTCCTAAATCAAGTGTTTCAAATGAATCTAAGATATCTGCTTTAGTCATGATAATCTGCGTTACACCATTAATCATGCAGGTATATTTTAATGCAACAAGGTCAATCCAACCACATCTACGTGGTCTTCCCGTAGTTGCACCAAACTCACTTCCGATTTTCCTTAATTCTTCCCCTTTTGCATCATGCAATTCAGTAGGGAAGGGTCCACTACCTACTCTTGTACAATAAGCCTTTGATATTCCGAACACTTCGCCTATTTGCTTAGGAGAAATACCTAATCCTGTACAAACACCTGCCGAAATGGTATTACTTGAAGTTACAAATGGGAAAGTTCCAAAATCTATATCTAACATGGAGCCCTGAGCACCTTCGGCCAATACTTTTTTACCTTTTGCAATTTGATCATTAATAAAATATTCGCAATTAATGATATTTAAAGTTTTTAAGAACTCAATGGCTTCAAAAAACTCAGATTCCATTTCACTGATATCCTCATTAAAATTATAGCTATCTAAAATTTTCTGATGCTTCATTCTTAAGGCAATGTATTTGCTGATAAATTTCTTATCTAACAAATCACCCACTCTCAAAGCGTTTCTACCCGTCTTGTCCATATAAGCCGGACCAATTCCCTTAAGCGTTGAGCCAATCTTTGCTTCTCCCTTTGAAAGTTCAGATGCTTTATCTAAAGCTCTATGGCTTGGGATAATAATATTTGTTCTTTCTGAAATAAATAAATTCTTTTTAACATCCACTCCCATGCTAGCAACAGCATCACATTCTTTTTTTAAAGTAACTGGGTCTAATACCACGCCATTCCCGATAATGTTTATTTTATCCTGATGAAAAATACCAGAAGGTATTTGGTGTAAAACCATTTTACTGCCATTCACATATAAAGTATGTCCTGCATTGGGCCCACCTTGGAACCTTGCAATAATATCATACTTAGGAGCAAAATAATCTACTATTTTTCCTTTTCCTTCGTCGCCCCATTGAAGGCCTAAAATAACGTCTACCATGATTGTTGTATTGAGGGTACAAAAATAAGTCTAGAAAATAGGATAACCTATTAATCCTAATATAAATTCTCAACATAAAAAATGTGAAGATAAATAACAGCTAAAAACTGTTTTTAGCAGCTATTTTAAGCTTGTTCGGTATCAAATCTGTTTACCTGTTGGATTCCATTGAGTGATTTAATTCTATCAACTAAAGCTTCCAATTCATCTTTATCATGAACGTATACCTTAATGGTGCCTTCAAACAGCCCTTCTTTGGATTCAATAGTTAAGGCGGCTATATTAATTTTTAGTTCACCACTAATGATATTGGTGATTTTATTTACCACCCCAACATCATCCAGTCCAATAATACTAAGACCTGTTAGGAAAGAAATTTCTTTATTTTTTGCCCATTTGGTTTTAACTACTCTGTGTCCATAATTGGCTAAAAGTTGGGTAGCATTTGGGCAGGTGGTACGATGAATAATTAATCCCTTGCCAGTACTCACAAATCCAAAAACATCATCTCCAGGAATAGGGTTGCAACATTTTGCAAGTGTGTATTTGATTTGATCACTAGACTCTCCAAAAATGATTAATTCAGAATCTTTTTTAGAAACTGGTTTAGGGGTATTGTGATCATGTACCACTTCGGTTAGAGTAACCAATGGTTTGGGCGCTTCTATTTTATCTCCAACTACCTGGAACATTTTTAGTTCCTTTAAATCAATATTCTTTGTAGCAATTTTATACAATAAATCAAGTTGACTATTTAATTTATAATAGTTCATTACTTGATCAATATTAAATGGATTGTATACCGCACCAATGCCTTCTAATTTTCTTTGCAAAGTATATTTTCCCTCCTCTGCAATAGTTTTCTTTTCTTCTCTTAATGCATCCTTAATGCTATTTTTTGCTTTTGCAGTAACAACATTGTTTAACCAGTCTTCACTGGGCTTTTGTTTATTACTGGTAATAATTTCAATTTGATCCCCACTTCTTAATTTATGACTGATAGGAACTAATTTGTGGTTCACTTTTGCACCAATACATTTAGAACCAATAGCAGTATGAATGTAAAATGCAAAGTCCAATGCCGAGCTATTCGTAGGCAACATTTTTATATCTCCCTTTGGAGTGTAAACGTATATTTCCTCAGCAAGAAATGAAGTTTTAAAGTCTTGTAAAAAATCAATGCCACCTTCATCCTGATTTCCTAAGGCCTCTCTTATTTGCATGAACCATTTATCAAATCTATCTTCATTTTGAGTGCCTTCTTTGTATTTAAAATGAGCTGCTAATCCTTTTTCTGCAATCTCATTCATTCTCTTAGTTCTAATTTGCACTTCCACCCATTTTCCCTGCGGTCCCATCACCGTAGTATGCAAAGCTTCGTATCCATTGCTCTTTGGATTACTTAACCAGTCTCTTAATCTTTCGGGAGAGGGAAGATATTCATCCGTAATTAAAGAATACACTTTCCAACACTCTTCTTTCTCCTTTTCTAGTGGAGCGTCTAATATTACTCTAATGGCAAATAAGTCATAAACTTCTTCAAAGCTTACTCCTTTCTTTTTTATTTTATTCCAAATAGAGTGGATACTTTTTGGCCTTCCATAAATTTCAAAATCAAAACCAATTGAAGTTAATTTATCTTTTAATGGACGAATAAATTCATTAATATATTTAGTTCTTTCTCTTTTTGTCTCCGCTAATTTTTTGGCAATCTCTTTATAAGTATCTGCCTCCAAATATTTCATGGACAAGTCTTCCAACTCCGTTTTTATATTGTACAATCCCATTCTGTGCGCTAAAGGAGCGTATACCCAAATGGTTTCAGAAGCAATCTTTAATTGCTTTTCTTGTTTCATGGAATCTAACGTACGCATATTGTGTAAGCGATCGGCTAGCTTTATTAATATGACTCTTGGATCATCCGTTAATGTTAAAAGTATTTTCTTAAAATTTTCAGCTTGCTGGCTACTATTCGTATCCATCACTGTAGAAATTTTTGTCAATCCATCTACAATTTTTGCAATCTCATTTCCAAATTCACTCTTAATATCATCTAATGTAATATCTGTATCCTCAACAGTGTCATGTAACAACGCACAAATGGTACTTCGCACTCCTAGTCCAATTTCTTCCACACAAATCATAGCAACAGCAATAGGGTGGAATATATAGGGCTCTCCACTTTTACGACGCATTGTTTTATGCGCATTGGCAGCCATTTCAAAAGCAGTTCTTAAAAGCTCTTTATCTCCTTTTTTAATCTTAGGCCTTAGTGCACGTGAAAGGGCACGATACTTTCGAACAATTTCTTTTTTTTCTTGTTCTTCGTCCAAATTGTAGTTGGTAACAATTGCTGGTTTAATATCGTCTTCTGAGTATTCCACTTATCACGAAAATACATAAAAGCAACATGATTTTTACAAACAACAAGCAGATAATGTAACTTTGCCCCCATATGTCGTCTACGCAGCCAAAACCCATGTTCAAATCCGTTATTTTAGCAAGAGTCTTTTCTTTTGTTAAACCCTATCGATTCATTTTTTGGAGCAATGTTTTATTGGCAATTATTTTAGCATTTGCTACACCTGTTCGACCTTTCCTGATTCAGTCCACGGTTAACTTGGCCATTGGCAAACAAGTAGTATTACCTGTTTGGGTTAACTTTTTTATTCCTGCTGCTGCACATACCGAAATAATAAAATTAATTATTGCGATTACATTATTTCAAGTTGGATTTATATTAATTGAAACGGTGTTACGTTTTTTCTTTTCATTTGGTATGTCTTGGTTAGGACAACAAGTGGTGCGTGATTTGCGTAACACGGTATATGATAAAATCATGCATTGGGAAATGCGTCAATTTGATCAAACACCCATTGGTACTTTAACCACTAGAACCATCAATGATATTGAAAGTATCAATGATATTTTTTCCGATGGGTTAATTCCAATATTAGCCGATTTGCTTACAATTGTTGTTACGCTAACCACCATGTTTGTGATTAATTGGAAGTTGACTTTAATTTGTTTGATTCCATTTCCTATTATGTTGGTGGCTACTTATTTTTTTAAAGAAAGTGTTAATAAAAGTTTTATTCAAGTACGTAATGCAGTGGCGGCATTAAATGCTTTTGTGCAAGAACATATTTCGGGAATGCAGGTAGTGCAAGCTTTTGCTGCTGAAGAAAAGGAAATGGATAAATTTGTAAAAATTAATGAGCGCCATAAATTAGCCAATATACAAGCCATCTTTGCTTATTCAGTTTTCTTTCCTGTTGTGGAAGTGGTACTGGCATTAAGCATTGGATTAATTGTATGGTGGGTTGCTGGCCAGTCTTTGGATGCTGGATTGTTGGTCGCTTTTATATTGTTCTTAAATCAAATATTTAGACCACTTCGTATGATTGCAGACAAATTCAATGTCTTGCAAATGGGGATGGTTGCAGCCGAGCGCGTATTTAAAGTTTTGGATAATAAAGATATTACCGAAAATAAGGGAACTTATGCGCCTGCACATATCAATGGTAAAATTGAATTTAATAAAGTACAGTTTGCTTATAGTGAACCTAATTGGGTTTTAAAAGGAATTGATTTTACTGTTGAAGCAGGGCAAACCATTGCATTGGTGGGATCTACTGGTAGTGGTAAAACATCTATCATTAGCATTTTAAATAGATTGTATCCCTATCAATCGGGTGCTATTTTATTGGACGATCATCCGATAGAATCTTATTCCTTGGATAGACTACGTGCTTCCATAGGAGTAGTTTTGCAAGATGTATTTTTATTCTCCGGTTCGGTATATGACAATATAACCCTTCGTAATCCAGCTATCACAAAAGAACAAGTGCAGGAGGCTGCTAAAATGATTGGCATGCATGATTTTATTATGCAACTACCAGGAGGGTATGATTATCATGTAATGGAACGAGGTTCGACACTTAGTTTAGGTCAAAGACAATTATTGAGTTTTATTCGTGCACTTTTATACAATCCGTCTATTTTAATTTTAGACGAAGCCACTTCCTCCATTGACACAGAAAGTGAGCAATTAATAGAAAAAGCAATTGATGCATTAATTAAAGGAAGGACTTCCATAGTAATTGCCCATCGTCTTTCCACCATTCGAAAAGCGGATAAAATCATTGTTTTAGACAAGGGATCAATTGTTGAAATGGGGTCTCATAATGAGCTATTACAATTGGGGGGATTTTACTCAACATTGACTGAAATGCAATTCGCAGAAAAAAAAGTAAGCTAAAATTTCTTAAAACATTGATTTTCAACTTATTGTATTTAAAGATTTTTTTCTAAGCAACTTAAGTTTCTATTAATATTTGCTCATTTTCCAGCGCTTTATTCTTATCTTTGCCGCAAATTTTGAGCACATCATGTCTTTTTTGAGAATAAAAACTTTACTGGTAGCGGGTTTCAGCTTAATTGCTGTATTGAGTGTAACAAATTCATTTGCCAATGAAAATGCAAATGAGGGTGTAAAAGAGGCTGCAAAGAAACAAGAAGGTAGTTTTAATGTTACTGAAACAATTTTAGAACACATTAAGGATGATCATAGCTGGCATTTATGGGGAGATAAATCCATTCACTTACCGGTAATTTTAAAAACCTCAAAAGGATTTGAAGTTTTCTCTTCTGAAAAATTAGTGGACGAACATCACGAGCCTGTTGTGTACAAAGGCAATTTTGATTATAAATTAATTGAAGGGAAAACAAAGATTGTAGATGCAAGTGGCAATGTAGATAAGGAAGCGAGCAAACAACTTTGGGATTTATCCATCACTAAAAATGTTGCCAGCTTATTTGTATCCGTGTTTATTTTATTAGTGGTATTATTAAGTTCCGCGGCTGCTTATAAGAAAACAGGTGTTAAAACAGCACCTAAGGGATTGCAATCTTTCATGGAGCCTATTATTTTATTTGTTAGAGACGAGGTAGCGGTTCCAAACATTGGCGCTAAAAAAGCGGGCAAGTACATGCCTTTTTTATTAACTATTTTCTTTTTGATTTTAACCAATAACTTTTTAGGTTTAATTCCTTTCTTTCCAGGTGGAGCCAACGTGAGTGGTAATATTGCTTTCACTATGACTTTAGCAGTTTGTGTATTTATCGTGGTGAATTTAAGTGCGAATAAAAGTTATTGGGAACACATTTTCTGGATGCCAGGTATGCACTGGAGCATGAAATTGTTCTTAGCACCTATTGAATTAATTGGTGTATTCACAAAGCCTATCTCTTTAATGATTCGTTTATTCGCAAACATTACTGCGGGTCACATTCTAGTATTAAGTTTGATTTGTTTAATCTTCATATTCAAAACGGTTTTTGCTTCAGCAATTGCTGTTCCTTTTGCAGTGTTTATTGGTATGATTGAATTGTTGGTTGCATTTTTGCAAGCCTTCATCTTTACCATGTTAGCTGCTATGTACATTGGAATGGCAACAGAAGAGCATCACCACGAAGGACATGCGGAAGCGGCTCATCACTAAAAAATAAATAAAGATTTTTTCAATAACAATTAAAACGTAAAAAAATGGTAGTAGGAAGTGTTGCCGCAATCGGCGCTGGATTAGCTGCTATCGGTGCCGGAATTGGTATCGGTCAGATTGGTAAAGGTGCTGTAGAAGGTATTGCTCGTCAGCCAGAAGCTGCTAACGAAATCCGTTCTAACATGATTGTTGCTGCTGCGTTCGTTGAGGCCGTTGCCTTGTTCGCTGTGGTTGTTGCCTTATTAGGTAACGGATAATCAAGTTGGGATTAGGTCCTTGACCTGATTTCAAAAACTTTTTATAGGCCCTAGCACAGGGCGATGGGCCTATAATTTTTTAAATTGAAAAGAACAATTAGAAAATATATAAATAACATTTTATGTTGTTAGAAATTAACCCTTTAGTACTTCCAGATATTGGATTGGTGTTTTGGAACACCATCGCATTTTTGGTTTTATTGATTGTATTAGGAAAATTTGCTTGGAAACCAATTTTAAAAGCGATCAACGATCGTGAAAGCGGCATTGAAGAAGCTTTATTAAAGGCGGATAAAATGAAGGCTGAAATTGCAACTATGCAATCTGAAAATGAAGCATTATTGGCTAAAGCACGTGAGGAAAGAGCAACCCTAATTAAAGAGGCAAAAGAAGCATCTGATAAAATGGTGGCTGAAGCTAAAGAAAAAGCAAAGTTGGAATACGATAAAATTTTAACAGATGCTCAATTAGCAATTACTCAACAAAAAAATGCTGCCTTAACTGAGGTTAAAAACCAAGTGGGTACATTGGTAATTGAAGTTGCTGAAAAAGTATTAAGAAAAGAGTTGTCTAATAAAGCCGATCAAGAAAGCTATATTAAGCAATTGGCTGATGGAGTAAAATTAAATTAATAAAAATGTCTAACGCACGTTTAGCTGGTAGATACGCAAAAAGTTTACTTGGACTTGCAACTGAGCAGGGGCAATTAGAAGCGGTATATGCAGATATGAAATACTTGCACGCAGTATGTGAAGTAAGTAGTGAGTTTGTAAATTTATTGCGTAGTCCAATTATAAAGGCTGATCAAAAAAATAGCATCATTAATGCAGTGACCAAGGATAAAGTAAGCTTACTTACTAATTCTTTTACTGTATTGTTGGTTAAAAAAGGTCGTGAAAGTGATTTGCCCGAAATGGCAACTGCATTTATTGAGCAATACAATGAAATTAAAGGAATACATCAAGTTACTTTAACAACTGCAGTGGAGGTAAGCGAAGATTTGAAAAAAGCAATTGAAGAAAAAGTGAAAACTGAAAACAAATTTGCGACTGTTGAATTAACTACTAAAACAGATGAAACTTTAATTGGTGGGTTTGTATTAGAATTTGATAATAATTTATTAGATGCAAGCATCGCAAGAGATTTAAGAGACATTAAAAAACAATTTACAAACAACACATTTGTAGATAAAACAAAATAATCATTTTTTAAAATAGACTATTATGGTGAATATTAAGCCGGATGAAATTTCAGCAATTCTTAGACAACAACTAAGCAATTTTAATGCAAGTGCTGATTTAGAAGAAGTAGGAACTGTATTACAAGTGGGTGATGGTATCGCTCGTGTATATGGTTTAAATGGTGTAAGCAGTGGTGAACTTGTGGAGTTCGAAAACGGAGTAAAAGCAATTGCCTTAAACCTTGAGGAAGACAACGTGGGTGTGGTAATGATGGGGGATAGCAAGGCTATTAAAGAAGGAGATAAAGTAAAAAGAACAGGCCAAATCGCATCTATTAAAGTAGGTAACGGTTTAGTAGGTCGTGTTATTAATATGTTGGGTGAGCCAATTGATGGTAAAGGCCCAATTCAAGGTGACTTATATGAAATGCCTTTGGAGCGTAAAGCACCAGGGGTAATTTTCCGTGAGCCAGTAAAAGAGCCATTACAAACAGGTATCAAAGCGATTGACGCGATGATTCCAATTGGTCGTGGACAACGTGAGTTAGTAATTGGTGACCGTCAAACTGGTAAAACAGCTATTTGTGTGGACACCATTATCAATCAAAAAGAATTTTACGATGCAGGTGAACCTGTATATTGTATTTATGTTGCGATTGGTCAAAAAGCATCAACCATTGCCGGTGTGATGAAAACATTAGAAGACAATGGTGCGATGGCTTACACCACTATCGTAGCAGCTTCTGCAGCGGATCCAGCTCCTCAACAATTCTACGCTCCTTTTGCGGGTGCAGCGGTAGGAGAGTTTTTCCGTGATTGTGGTAAACCAGCATTGATTGTATTTGATGACTTATCAAAACAAGCGGTGGCTTACCGTGAGGTTTCATTGTTATTACGTCGTCCGCCAGGTCGTGAGGCTTATCCAGGTGACGTATTCTACTTACACAGTCGTTTATTAGAGCGTGCTGCGAAAGTAATTGCAAACGATGATATCGCTAAAAATATGAACGACTTACCAGCTTCTATCAAGCACTTGGTAAAAGGGGGTGGTTCATTAACAGCATTGCCAATTATTGAAACACAAGCGGGTGATGTATCTGCCTATATTCCTACCAACGTAATCTCAATTACCGACGGTCAAATCTTCTTGGAAGGTAACTTGTTCAACGCAGGTATACGTCCAGCGATTAACGTAGGTATTTCTGTAAGTCGTGTGGGTGGGAACGCACAGATTAAGTCAATGAAAAAAGTATCTGGTACTTTGAAATTAGACCAAGCTTTATACCGTGAGTTAGAGGCTTTCTCTAAATTTGGTGGTGACTTAGATCCTGCTACTAAAAACGTAATTGACAAGGGTGCAAGAAACGTAGAAATCTTAAAGCAAGCTCAATACACTCCATTTACAGTAGAAAAGCAAGTTGCTATTATCTACTTGGGTACGCAAGGTTTGTTAAAAGAAGTAGCTGTTAAAAACGTAAAAGAATTTGAAGCACATTTCTTATTAGAGATGAGCAATAAATTACCAAACGTTTTAGCTGAATTCAAAAAAGGCAACTTACCTGAAGACGGAATTAAACAAATGGTGGATTTAGCGAATAGCATCATTCCTCAATACAAATAGTACTTCACTATATTTAAAAAACCCTGAACTTAGTTCGGGGTTTTTTGTTATTATAGTATGTCTGTAATTCAAGTAAATGGTTTAAGCAAGCACTTTGGGACACTCAAGGCAGTGGACCATTTGGACTTTTCTGTAACAGAAGGGGAAGTGTTTGGATTTTTAGGCCAGAACGGTTCGGGAAAGAGTACTACCATCAGAATGTTACTTTCTTTAATACATCCAACCAGTGGCTCAATTGAGTTATTTGGAAAACCACTGAATAAATATCGAGATGAAATTTTAGAGGAAGTAGGTGCGATTATTGAACGCCCCGATTTATATCCTTATTTAACTGCAAAAGAACATTTGCAATTATTTGCCAAATTGCGCAACAAGCATGTTGGTGAAAACAGTATTCAAGATACTTTAGTGAAGGTGGGCCTGGCAGATCGTTCAAAAGATAAAGTTCAAACTTTTTCATTAGGGATGAAGCAGCGATTGGGAATTGCCATTGCATTATTGCACAACCCCTCTTTAATTATATTAGATGAGCCCACAAATGGATTGGATCCACAAGGCATTTCGGATATTAGAAACTTAATAAAGCAACTTGCTCAACAGGAAGGTAAAACGGTATTGGTGTCATCTCATTTGCTTTCAGAAATTGAACAAATGGCTACTCAAATTATGATTATACATAAAGGGAAAAAAGTAGCAGATGGCCCCATTCAAAAATTATTAGATCCAAATAAAATGATTGTGCATATTAAAACTACTAATGATGCACAAACTTTGCAGATTATTTTGTCAGGTAGTTTTAGCAATTATTTATTACAAAGAAATGACGGCATTTATCTAAGGCTTCCTGATTATGAAATTCCTTTATTGAATACTTCATTAGTGAATGCGGGCGTAGGTTTGATAGGGGTAGAGACAAGAAATTCATTGGAGGATTATTTTTTACAGGTGACTTCAAATACAATATAATGAAAGCAATTATTTCCATAGAATTATATAAAATTTTTAGAAGGCCAAGAACTTATATTGCATTTGGGGCTATTGCAGCTTTAATTATGGTCATTCAATTGGGTTTGAAAATGGATGGTCAATCCTATGCCTCTTTTTTAATGAAGGATATCAATGATACCTTAACGGTAGATGGTAAAGTTTTAAACGGATACTTGATTTGTTATATTTTATTACAATTATTATTGGTGCATGTACCCTTGCTTGTTGCATTAATTGCTGCCGATATGATATCGGGAGAAGCTAATTTAGGGACATTGCGTTTACTATTTACTACCCCCTATAGCAGAACACAATTGGTTATGGGCAAATTTATTGCAGCAAGTATTTATACTATTGTTTTGTTAATATGGTTGGCATTTTTAGCACTCTTTGTTAGTATGTGGATTTTTGGAACGGATGATTTATTCTTACTCAAGTCAAATTACGTAGTACTAATACAAGAAAAAGATGTTTTATGGCGCTATGTTGGCGCATTTGTATTTGCAAGTTTCGCATTGCTTACCGTAACATCACTTGGATTTTTAATGTCAAGCATGGCTAATAATTCCATTGGGCCTATCGTTGGAACGATGAGTGCTATTGTATTTTTTACCATTTTGAGTACACTTAATATTCCTTTATTCGCAGCTATCAAGCCTTATCTATTTACCACGCACATGAATAACTGGAAAGAGTTTTTTGATATCAAAGTCAACGAAAATAATGAAGCTATTTATGGCACAATTTTAAATGTCGCAAAAATAAAAAATTCCATTATTGTACTTACGTTACATATTATATTGTTTGTTACCGCATCGGTAATTATTACAAAGCGCAAAGACATTCTAAGCTAATTATCATGAAAAAAATTATAAAATATAGTGTTGCTTTTTTATTAATGCTTAATTGTAGTATAGTAAGTGCACAGGTGGATCCTTTGATTGAAAAAGTAAGCCAAAAATTAGCATTGGTAAATGACTATGTAGCCGAGGGTGTGATGAAAACAGATGTTTCTTTTATTAAGGCAAGTTTGGGTAAGGTGAAAGTGTATTTTAAAAAACCAAACCTGTTGAAGGTGAAAAAGGAAGGTGGCATTTCATTATTGCCAAAAGGAGGCGTGTCAGTTACCATCAATTCATTATTGAACACCAAACAATATATTGCGTTGCCAGCAGGCACGCAGGAGTTTAAAGGCAAAACATTAAGGGTGATTAAACTAGTGCCAACAGATGAAAAACTAGACTGGGTAATTTCTACTTTATGGATTGATCCCAATGACGCATTGGTATATAAAACCTTTACGACAACCAAGGAAAATGGTAGTTATGAAATTACCATGGAATACGGGGAATATGCAAACCTCGGATTACCTAGTAAAATTATATTTGCCTTTAATACCAAGGATTATAAACTGCCCAACGGAATTACTTTAGAATTTGGGGATGAGGACGCTGCTGCCAAGCAAAAAGCTTTAAAGCATAAAAAAGGGACTATTGAAATTACGTATCGTAATTATGTTATCAATAAAGGAGTTTCTAATAATATGTTTTAGTGACTTTATTGTCCGTACAAAGTCTTAATTTCAATCAAAGTTTAGGTCATGCGATTGTATGTAACTATTTTATTTGTCATTATAAATAGTGTGCTCTTTGCACAAAAATCAAATTACAATACGGCACTTGTAAATGCAGTAGCTAGTTTCAATGCTTCCAATAACAATACCGATTATACCCGTTTAATTCAGGAGCTTGAAAAACTAGATGCCTTAAATACCAAGGACTGGATCCCTTCTTATTATCTTTCCTTAATTCACACACGCATAGTAATAAATAAAGGAGAAAACGCAGAAGCGCATGCTGATAAAGCATTGTATTGGGCAAATAAAGCAATGGCAATTTATGTAAATGATGAAACCTATTGTATTTATGCTATGGCACATATTGCAAAAATGGCAATAAGTCCATTAATGAGGTATATTAAATACAAGGACCTAATCAATGAAAATTTAAATAAAGCTAAAAAAATAAACCCCAATAATCCACGTCCTTATATTTTAGAAGCAAAATTACAAATGAATCTACCACGAATGTTTGGAGGCGGATGTAAGCAAGCAAAACCCTTAATAATAAAAGCACAGCAACTATTGGACGCACAAGCTCCGCAAACTATTTTGCCTGTTTGGGGTAAGCAAAGTTTAAATGAATTAAAGGCGGGTTGTCCTATTTAGCAGTAAATTTTATCGATAGTTCGATTCCTCTAAAGTTTCGTCCTTGGCATTTGCAAACATACGAGCACTTATTTTTTTCAATGGGTTTAAGCGCATATCTCTGTATCCTTGACGTGCATGAATGATACGAACACATTCAAATATACTCGCGGTAAAGGAAGCAGCGTCTGCTTTGTTTTTGCCCGCAATATCAAAAGCAGTACCATGATCGGGACTGGTTCTTACAATGGGTAAACCTGCTGTAAAATTAACGCCTTCGCCAAATGCCAATGATTTAAAAGGAATTAATCCTTGATCATGGTACATTGCTAAAACGCCATCAAATTTTTCATGTGCACCTCTTGCAAAAAAGGCATCAGCTGAGTAAGGCCCAAATACCAACATTTGATTTTTACTTTCCTTTACTGCTGGACGAATAATTTCAATTTCTTCTTTACCAATTAAACCTTCATCTCCAGCGTGTGGATTTAATGCAAGCACTGCAATGCGAGGTTTATCAATTCCAAAATCTTTTTGTAAACTACTGTTTAAGATTTGTAGTTTTTGTTTGATTTTATCCTTAGTAATATGTTTTGCAACATCCTGAATGGTAATATGTTCGGTAACTAAAGCCATTTTTAAATTTTCAGCAACCAGTAACATTAAATTTTCTGTGTTCCCAAATGCATTTTGTAAATAAGGGGTATGTCCACTGAAATTAAATTCAGGAGATTGAATATTTTTTTTATGAATCGGAGCAGTAACTAAGCCATCTATTTTTTTATCTTTCAAAGCAGCTACTGCTTGTTGTAATGATATAAAAGCATATTTGCCACCATCCTCTGTAAGTTCACCGGGAGTTATATTTACATCCTCCTCCCAGCAATTAATAAGATTTACTTGCTTTGGATTGATTTTGGATAAATCAGGAATGGAGGAAAAGTTAAGTGCAAATTCAGGACTGAATTTTTTATAAAAATTAATGCTTTTATTGCTAGCAAATATAACGGGTACCATAAAGTCCAAGACACGACTATCAGACAAGGATTTGATAATTAATTCAATTCCAACACCATTTAAATCACCACAACTAAATCCAATAATGGGCCTTTTAATTTCCTGAGTCATATCCTTTTTATTAGGCTGTAAAAGTACGCACAAAAACCTAACTTTGCTACATGCAATACACGCTAAAAAAATCATTAGGGCAGCACTTTTTAACGGATAAAACGGTTTGTGAGCGTATTAAAGGGTATTTGCTTGAGCAGCCAATAGAAAGACTTGTTGAAGTAGGACCAGGAGCAGGTGCATTGACTGAATTCATTTATAAATTACCTAGTTCCGAATTTAAAGCGATTGAGCTGGATACCGAAAAAGTAAACTACTTATTGCACACTTTCCCTGAATTAAATGGGAAACTAATTAATGAGGATTTTTTAGAAACGCAAATGCCATTTGAGCAACCCTTTACTTTGGTAGGAAATTTCCCTTATAATATTTCAACCCAAATCGTTTTTAAAGTTTTAGACTGGAAGAATAATGTACCCATGATGGTAGGAATGTTTCAAAAAGAAGTGGCTGAAAGAATTGTAGCAAAACCACATTCTAAAGCGTATGGAATTTTGAGTGTTTTAGCACAAGCTTTTTATGATGTTACTTATTTATTCGATGTTCCCCCGAGTGCATTTAATCCTCCGCCTAAAGTAGATAGTGGTGTAATTATGTTTAAGCGAAAAGAAAAATTCCCTGAGATGTCTTCTGAAAAGAGTTTTTATCATATTGTAAAAATGGCGTTTGGTCAACGCAGAAAAATGTTGCGCAATCCTTTAAAGCCTTATTTTACAACAGCTCAATTGGAGGATCCAATTTTCACTAAACGCGCTGAAAACCTTACCTATGATGATTATGCAGCGCTGACTTTTAAAATGCATAATGATAAATAACATGGCATCGATTGTAATTATAACAGCACCAGTACATTCTTTTTTAATTGAAACTTTACAACAAAATGGTTATGAAGTTGTGTACGAACCTGCTATACAATATGATCAATTGGTTGAAATAATACCCAATGCACATGGTTTAATTGTAACCACTCGATTAAAAATAGATGCTCCCATTTTAGATAAAGCAAGTCAACTAAAATGGATTGGAAGATTAGGAAGTGGAATGGAATTGATTGATGTAAATTATGCCAGTCAAAAAGGGATTCAATGTGTAAGTAGTCCCGAAGGAAATTGTACCACAGTGGGGGAGCATACCCTTGGACTTGTGTTGACTTTAATGAATCGGATTCACAGCAGTTATTTTCAAATTCAAAATGGAGAATGGATTAGAGATGCCAATAGGGCAGATGAGCTCACTGGAAAGACAGTAGGTATCATTGGTTTGGGTAATACTGGTAGTGCTTTTGCAAAATTGTTAGCTGGGTTTGATGTTAAAATATTGGCCCATGATATTTATAAAAAGGACTTTGAAACTGCGCAAATAAAATCGGCAAGCTTGGAGCAAATTCAGGCAGAGTCACATGTGATAAGTTTGCATTTGCCTTTAACGGACCTGACTTTTCATTATGCAAATGACACTTTTTTTAATAATTGCATACAGAAACCCTATTTTATAAGTACTTGCCGTGGACAGGTAACGGACACTGCTGCTGTCGTAAAAGCGCTTAATAATCAACTGGTTAGAGGCGTGGGCTTGGATGTTTTGGAAAATGAACAATTGGCTAAGTATCAAGCAGATGAAAAAGCTCAATTACAAGCCTTATTGGCCTTCCCTAACTGCATTTTAACGCCTCATATAGCTGGTTATAGTCATGAAGCTTATTATAAGATGGCCAAAGTTGTATTAGAGAAATTAGCCATAATTTGACCTAAATTCAATAACTTTGTATACTGCAACGCTACAATTATGTGGCGTTGTATTTTTTTTATATAAAACGAAGGATATGAGTGAAACTAATGTATACGTTACACAAGAGACATTTGATAAGATGCGCGAGGAATTGCATAAATTAAAATCAGTTGATCGTCCAGCTGCATCAAGAGCTATTGCAGAAGCAAGAGAAAAAGGGGATTTAAAAGAAAATGCCGAATACGATGCTGCAAAAGAAGCACAAGGAATGTTAGAGTCTAAAATTAAACAATTAGAAGCAGCTATTTCAAATGCTAAAATTGTAGATACTAAAACGATTGATACGAGTAAGGTTACGATTTTGACCAAAGTAACTATTACGAATGAGGCAACTAAAAAGACAGTTACTTATCAATTGGTAGGAGAAAAAGAAGCAGATTTAAAAGCAGGTAAAATTTCGGCATCTTCTCCAATAGGCAAAGGCTTGATTGGAAAAAAAGTAGGTGAAATTGCCGAAGTGCAAACTCCTAATGGAACCATGAAATTTAGAGTGGATAACATAACAGTATAATTATTTGTTATGACTATTTTTTCAAAAATTATTAAAGGAGAAATTCCTTCTTATAAAATAGCAGAGAACGATTTGTTCTTTGCTTTTTTAGATATTTTCCCACTTCAAAAAGGACATACTTTAATTGTTCCAAAAATTGAAGTTGATAAACTTTTTGATGTCCCAGATGCTTATTTAAATGAGCTTATGCAATTTGCAAAACCCATTGCCAAAGCTATAGAATCTAGCTTTCACTGTAACCGTGTAAGTATGGTAACGGTAGGATTGGAAGTGCCACATGCGCATGTCCATTTGATTCCCATTAATGCTGCTGATGATTTAAATTTTTCAAATCCAAAATTACAATTCAACCAAGAGGAGTTTGTGCAAATTCAGGAAATGATTGTAAGTAAATTAGGCAAGTAGAGCAATCAATGAAGCGCTAATCATTTTGCTTTTACCCTGTTTGGATTATTAGCCATGAAGGCAGCCCATCCGTTTGATTTTTTTGCAGTTTTTGAACCTTTACCTGTTTTAGAAATGAAAGGAAGTACAATACCATTCATTTGGTATAAATGACAAAGGGCAACTCCTAGTGCATCGGTAGCATCAAAGTATTTGGGTTGTTTTTTAATAGACAAAATTTGCGCTAACATTTTCCATACCATATCTTTGTCGGCATTTCCATTGCCAGTGATGGATTGCTTTACCTTTTTTGGAGCATACTCTGTTACAGGAAGTTGATAATGCATTGCAGCAGCAATGGCAACCCCTTGAGCTCGACCAAGTTTAAGCATGCTTTGTACATTCTTGCCAAAAAAAGGAGCTTCAATAGCAAAATCAGTGGGCTTATGCAATTCAATTAATTCAATAATTTTCGCATGAATCATTTGAAGTCTTGCATAAATATCTTTTTCTTTAGTAAGTTTTAATACATCCATTTCAATTAATACTGGCTTACTACCTCCTTTTAAAAGGGCGTATCCAAGTATTTGAGTTCCAGGGTCAATTCCTAAAATAATGGGTGTCTTACTCATAAAGAATAAAGTTACATATATCATATCAAATTCCGAACTTTGAAGCTATGTTAAAGGGATACTTTCAATACATAGTTTCATTCTCTAAAAAAAGTATTGGGCTTTTATTATTCCTCATATGCAGTTATGCTATTTATAATCAAGTTTTTTCAAATGACAATTCGATACAATATCAATCTATCTTGCATCAACTCATTTTTAAAATTCCTTTAAATCAATGGTTTGTTCTCCTTTTATTAATGATCTCAAATTTTTTAATTGAATCTATAAAATGGAGATTGGTAGTATCCTCTAATAATTCAATTTCAATTTTAAAAGCGGTAAAAGGAGTATTGGTTGGACAAACCTTTGCATTTTTCACGCCCAATAGAATTGGGGAATACGCAGGCAGAACGCTTTATTTAGAAGAAGGGAAAAAGCTAATGGGAGTTTCACAGCTTGCTTGGACTTCGTATGCTCAATTATTAATTACTATTATTATAGGATCAATAGCGCTTGCTTTGAATATTGGTTATTACAATTCGATTAATGGTAGTTTATTAATTGTAGTGAACATAGTACTTCCCATTATAATCATTCTTTCTGTAAGTTTATTTTTTTATAAATATGAATGGAAGGGTAGGCTTCATTTTTTAAATATTTTACAAATTGATACCAGGAGTAAGCTTTATTTATTAACCCTATCCTTTTTTAGGTATTTCATATTTTTATTACAATATGCATGGGTTGCTTATATGTTACAAATGCAAATAGATTTTATTTCTCTTGCCCTTTCAGTCGCAATTTTATTTTTATTTTTAAGTATTTTACCTACCATTAGTATTACCGAATTGGTGGTTCGAGGACAACTGTTATTATTAATATTAGCACCGTTCTGTCATAATAAAATGATGATAATATCACTATCTTCTTTAATATGGAGTGTTAATTTCCTATTACCTTCCATTATTGGTGCTATCTTATTGTTAGGTTATCGTTTAAATCGATAATTTTACAAGTAATTAGTAATCCTCCAATGCAAAGTTTATTTATTTATTTTCTACTGCCATTTTTAAATCTTTTTGTTGTAAAGGATACAGCACTTTGTAATCAATCAAATACCTCTTTTTCACCAGGCGAAAAAATTGAATATACTATTTACTACAATGTAGTGGGTTTATATGTGAATGCGGGTAGCGCAGAATTTACAACAACAGCTTCCAATTGGAATGGAGCAGATGCCTATACTTTTACTGCATTGGGAAAGTCCAATAGTAAATACGATTGGATTTTTAAAGTGCGCGATAAATATGAAAGTATTGTGGATGCACAAAGTTTGTTGCCTTATCAATTTACAAGAAAAATTAACGAAGGCAAATTTCATCAAACAGAATTATTGACTTTTAATCAAAAAGGTAAAACAGTTAATACTTCCACTGCAGCAGGTAGTTTTAATACCGCTGAATGTACTTATGATGTTATAAGTGCCATTTATGCTGCGCGAAATATTAATTTCACCAATATTCAGATAAACGATAAAGTGTATTTAAACTTTTTTTTAGATAAAGAATTAAATCCATCCTACTTTAAATTTTTGGGTAGAGATGAAATTACAACTCAGTATGGGAAATTTAAAGTGATTAAATTAGCACCATTATTAGTAAAGGGTACTGTTTTTAACGGGGGTGAAAAAATGATAGTATGGGTGACCGATGATGAAAATCACATTCCTGTTCGTATTGAAACACCAATAGTAGTAGGAAGCATTAAGGTTGATATGGTGGGGTATCAAAATCTAAGACATCCCTTATCTGCACTTATTAATGTTAATGATTAAGTAAGCTGTTTAATGTAAAACTATCTTTTGCTCTAATTCCTTTTTCAGTTAACTGTAAATTACAGCATTCGTTTACTGCATCATGCTCAAAAAATAGGGTATAATTTTTTTGCAAAGCTTCTTTCAAAAATAATTCCTTTTCATTCAATGTCACAAGTGGCTGCATATCATAACCCATTACATATGGAATGGGAATATGTCCAATACTTGGTAGTAAATCTGCCATGAAAACAATACATTGATTATGATATTCAATTTTAGGCAAGAGCATTCCTTCGGTATGACCATTTACGACTATACAAGAAATATGTTCGCTAAAATGAATTTCTTGCAGACTATCATTGCTCTGATATGCAGGGATACTTATTAATTTTAATTGACCGCTCTCTTTAATAGGAATAATATTTTCTTTTAAAAAGGAAGCCTTTTCTCTTTTATTTGGATGCATAGCTAAGTCCCATTGAGACTCACTTATCCAATAAGTTGCATTCGGAAATACTGTAACCAATTTATTATTCTTTTGCTCAATTGCTCCGCCAACATGATCAAAATGTAAATGCGTTAGTAATACATCAGTAATTTCATGGACGCTAATATTTAATTTTAATAATGCATCCTGCAAGTTATGTGTATTGCTAGGGTGGTAGTGACTAAAAAATTTTTCATCTTGCTTGTCACCCATCCCAGTATCTATTAAAATTTTTCTATCCCCATCAACTATTAACATACATCGCAAAGCCCAAGTGCATAAATTATTTTCATCAGCAGGATTCAACTTATTCCAAATAGATTTTGGTACTACTCCAAACATGGCACCTCCATCTAGTTTAAAATTACCGGTATTAATACTATGCAGTTGCATTTTTGTCTAATTTTGATGTTCGGTATAATAAAATAAATCCTATCACAAAAAATATTCCTAGGGCTAATACCGAATTACGTTGTGAGCCTGTTAATTCATTAATAAATCCAAAACTAAACATACCAATTACGATAGCAATTTTTTCCGTTACATCAAAAAAGCTAAAATAACTTGTAGTGTCATGTGTTTCGGGCATTAATTTGGAATAGGTACTTCTACTAACCGATTGTATCCCACCCATTACAAATCCCACAACAACTGCAAGTGTATAAAATGGAATGATACTGTTTCTAGGTAAATAATAACCCATTACACAACCTGCAATCCAAATTAGCACAGCAACCATTAGGGTATTAAAATTACCCCATTTGCTCGCAAGCCTTGCCATTAAGTTGGCGCCAGGTATGGCTACAATTTGTATGATTAAAATGGCTAAAATTAAGTTTGTGGTAGGTATATTTAATTCACTTTTACCATATAAAGTAGCAGCGAGCATCACGGTTTGCACCCCCATATTGTAAAAGAAAAAGGCGGTTAAAAACCTTTTTAGTGTTGGAAGGTTTTTTAACTCAATCCATACTTTGATCAATTCCTTATATCCTTGGGTAATTAATTTATTTTTATGTGGGCCTTTTACTCCAGTTCCATTTGGTAATCTTCCAATAGCAAACCAACCAAAAGCCATCCACCAAATACCCACTAATAAAAAGGAAATTTGAGAAGCTTTACCAACTGTGATACCAAATAATTCAGGTTTTAGCACAAATACAAAACAAATTAGCTGTAATAAAACCGATCCAATATAGCCCATCATAAAACCTTTAGCACTAATGCGGTCCCTGTCCTCGGGTGCAGCAATTTCGGGTAAGTAAGAATTGTAAAATACCAAACTGCTCCAAAATCCCACACAGGCAATGATTACAGAAATTAGCCCTCCTATAATATGGTTTGAATCAAAAAAATAAAGAGAGGCACAAGCCAAACTCCCCATAGTACAAAAAAACTGTAAGAATTGTTTCTTATTTCCACGATAATCAGCAATGGAAGAAAGTATTGGCGACATGATAGCAACAATGATAAAGGCAAAGCCTAAGATATAATTGTATAAGGAGGTGTTAGAAAATTCATAACTACCTATTTTAATTTTATCAATAATGGTGTTTTCATTACCATCCCCCGTAACTGCTTCGTAATAAGCAGGGAATATAGTGGAGGTAATCACTAAATTATATACGCTGTTGGCCCAGTCATACATAGCCCAGCCATTAATTACTTTTTTGGGTGCTGTCTGCATTACTAATTATTTGTATCACTAAATATACAAATAATTAGATTGTCAAATAGACTCTAAAAAATATTGTTAGTTATTCTTGAGTGATTTGTTATTATGGTACAATCACCTTTGCAAACAATAAAGCTAATATGGTGATTCCCAATAAAATTCGGTACCATCCAAATAAGGCGAATCCCTTTTTTTGAATAAAATTGATAAAAAATCTAATACTTAAAAGCGCTACAATAAATGCTATAGCACTACCTATTAATAAAATAAATAAGTTGTCCTGAGAAAACACTTCCTTGTGCTCTTTGTAAACATCTAAAGTACTTTTAGCAGATGCTGCTAACATAGTAGGAACTGCTAAAAAAAAGGAAAATTCTGCAGCAGTTTTTTTAGTTAATTTTTGACTCATACCTCCAACAATGGTTGCTGCACTTCGGCTTAAACCTGGGAATAAAATAGATAATACTTGAAAACAACCTACTATGAATGATTTTTTATAGCTCATTTCCTGTGACTCATTTTCATTGTTGCTAAAAAGCTTGTCGATATAAAGTAAAACCACTCCTCCTGCAACCATCACCATAGCAATGATCCATAAATTACCCAATACACTATCAATGTGTTTTTTTAATAAAGCACCAAATACCAATGCAGGTATTACTGCAACAATTAACTTCAAATAAAAACTATAATGTTTGAAGTCAAAAAACTTTTTGTAGTAAACTACCACAACCGATGCAATGGCTGCTAATTGAATCACGATTTCAAATAAATTCACAAATGGATCCTCGGGGTTGATGCCTAAAAATGGATTTGCAAACTTCATGTGTGCCGTACTTGAAATAGGTAAAAACTCGGTAATACCTTCTACAATAGCAATGATAATAGATTGAATAGTGTTCATTGAAAAAGTTTATTTATTAAAAAAGCGATGAGCTATTCATCGCTTTAGTTTATTTTAATGTTAAATTATGATTTTTTGAAGATGGCGAAAATTTCTACAATGAATCCTGCAATAATTACAATGGGAGCCAATGTGATACGACGAAAACCATACACTTCATTTACATTAAAAACGTTTGGGTCTGCACTTTTCCCGCCCGACATTAAAAGCATGCCAATTAATATTAAACCTGCGCCAATTAACATCCAGATATAATTTGATTTTCCGAAGAATGCTAATGACTTATTGTTGTTGTTCTGACTCATATTCTTTTATTTGAAAATTAAATGTACTAATAAATGTGGTTAGTATAATTCGTCTAGTTTCATTTTTAAATATTTTAACACACTGCGGTAGGTACTTAAAACCGAAATGCCTACTCCAAGTACAATGAGCCCGCCAAATAACATTACACTGGTGCTAATACCTTGTAAAGTGCTGATTTGTGGAAATTGACTTGTTGCCCATTCGATCAATCCAAATAATAAAAATATGGCAATAAAGGCACTTATTAATCCATTTAACAATGCACGAATTAGCAATGGTTTTGAAATAAAACTTCGGGTAGCACCCACCATTTGCATGGTCTTAATTAAAAAGCGATTGCTAAACATTGCCAAACGAATTGTAGTATCAATACTTACGATAACTATTATACAAAGAATGATAGATAATACTAAAAAGATAAGTCCAATTTTTGTAGCTCTTTCATTTAGGTTTGTTACCAAACTTTTTGGGTAAGAAATATCAGCCACTTCGTTTTTAAAATTTTGCTCAATGGCTGTACTAATTTTGGTTAAGCTATCTACATTCACGTAGTTTGCTTTTGCAAAAAAATCAACACTTTCTGGCAATGGGTTTACTTCTAAAATTTTGCCCCAATCCTCATTATTTTCCTTATTCCAAATAGCTTTTGCCTTTTCCTTGTTCACATATTCAACATTTTTAGCGTAGGGTTGGCTTGAAATAAACTGTTGAATATTGCCAATGGTATTTTTATCGGCTGTTCTTAAATAAACACTAATTCGGATATCTTCTTTAAAATTATCGCCAATGGACTGTAAATTCAAGAATAACCAGCCCATAATGCCCATAATAAATAAAACAATGGCTACCCCCACAATACTATAAATATAGTTGGGTTTACTGCGTTTTAGAGAGCCTGATCCATTAACTGCCATAGCATTAAAATTTTATTTGTTCGCTTTGCAAATGTACGGTTTTGAACGCTAATGGCTTACATTTGCATAGGTCGAATTATGCCTAATTTATCCATAAAAAGGGGTAAAATGGGTAGGGCAACATGAAAACTTAATAATTATAGATTCTTTAAGCAGTATAATAATGGAATATCAATTTAGTAGTATCGAAAAAAAGTGGCAGGAAGCCTGGAAAACGAAGAAGGCGTATCAGGTGAGTAATGACAGTTCAAAGCCAAAATGTTATGTATTAGATATGTTTCCTTATCCAAGTGGAGCTGGTTTGCATGTGGGTCATCCTTTGGGTTATATCGCGTCAGATATTTATAGTCGTTTTAAAAGATTAAAAGGGTTTAATGTTTTGCATCCAATGGGCTATGATGCATTTGGTTTACCTGCGGAACAATACGCTATTGAGCATGGGGTGCATCCTGCAAAAAGTACACATGGTAATATTGATAATTTTAGAAAGCAATTAGACAATATTGGCTTTAGTTATGATTGGGATAGAGAAGTAAGGACGTGTAATGCAAATTATTACAAATGGACGCAGTGGATTTTCTTGCAATTGTTTAATAGTTACTACGATCGTGGTGCTAAAAAAGCAAAACCAATTGCTGACTTAATTGCTGTTTTTGAAAAAGAAGGAAATACAGATAAAGTTTGCCCTGGAGATGCTAAAATACAGTTTGATGCTGCTACTTGGAAAAATTATTCTGAAAAAGAACAGCAATCTATTTTAATGAACTATCGCTTGGCATTTTGTGGCTATGGCGAAGTGAATTGGTGTGAAGCATTAGGCACTGTATTGGCAAATGATGAAGTGATCAATGGATTTAGTGAAAGAGGCGGTCATCCTGTAGAAAAGAAAAAATTAAGACAATGGTATTTGCGTATTACAGAATATGCCGATCGATTATTGTCCGGGTTAGATACCATTCAATTTAGTGATGCCATGAAGGAAATGCAATCCAATTGGATTGGCAAAAGTTATGGCGCGGAAATTGATTTTGCCATAAGTGGTCATGACGCTAGTTTAAGAGTGTACACCACACGTCCAGATACCGTTTTTGGTGTGGATTTTATGGTAGTAGCACCCGAGCATGCTTTGATTGAAAGTATTACTCCTGCTTCGCATAAAGCAGCAGTGGAAGAATATATTGCTTATGTAAAAAGTAGAAGCGAACGTGAGCGTATGGCGGAGAAAAAAATTACGGGATGTTTTACGGGGGCGTATGTAGTGAATCCTTTTAATCAACAATTAATTCCAATTTGGATTTCTGAATATGTATTAGCAGGATATGGTACGGGTGCGATTATGGCTGTTCCATGTGGAGATGATCGTGACTTTAAATTTGCTCAACATTTTAATATTCCTATTACCAATATTATTGGTGACGCATTTGATGGCAAGGAAGCAAATCCAACTAAGGAAGCTAAACTAACCAATAGTGATTTCTTAAATGGGGTGGTACAAAAAGAAGCCATCGCCATAGTGAATGAAAAAATAGAGGAGATGGGTATTGGTCAGCGCAAAGTAAATTACAGAATGCGTGACGCCGCATTTAGCAGACAAAGATATTGGGGAGAACCTTTCCCCATTAAATGGATTGATGGGGTTGCTTATCCATTATCAGAAAATGAATTGCCGTTATTGTTGCCTGATGTAGATAATTACGGACCAGGTCCAGAGGGCGAAGGACCACTAGCTAATATTGAATCTTGGAAAGCAGAAAATTACGAGACCAATACCATGCCTGGATATGCAGGAAGTAGCTGGTATTTTTTACGTTATATGGATTCTAATAACGATACTGAATTTTGTAGTCGTAAAGCAAGTGATTATTGGGGGCAGGTAGATTTATACATTGGTGGAACCGAACATGCAGTGGGACACTTATTGTATAGCCGTATGTGGACCAAAGCTTTATATGATTTAGGACATATTGGTTTTGATGAGCCTTTCAAAAAATTATTAAACCAAGGAATGATTCAAGGCAGTTCTCGTTTTGTATATCGCAAAAGAGGAACGCATACATTTGTTTCAGCTGGATTAGTTGGTGCATTTGAAGTAGATCAATTGCATGTAGATGTAAATATAGTGGATGGAGTTGAATTAGACACTGCTGCTTTTAAAAAATGGAAGCCTGATTATGTCAATGCTGAATTTATTTTAGAGGATGGCAAATATATATGTGGAGTAGAAGTAGAAAAAATGTCTAAGTCAAAATTTAATACGGTGAATCCTGATGACTTAGTACAAAAATATGGTGCAGATACTTTTAGAATGTATGAAATGTTCTTAGGACCCGTAGAGCAAAGTAAACCATGGGATACCAAGGGTATCGAAGGAGTACACCGTTTTATTAAAAAGTTCTGGAGATTATGTTTTGATGAAATGAAAGGAAAAGTTTGGGTAGATGAGGCTCCAACTGCCCAAGAATTAAAAATATTGCATAAGACAATTAAAAAAATTGAGGAGGATACAGAGCGGTATAGTTTTAATACTGCCATTAGTACTTTCATGATTTGTATTAATGAATTGTTTGATGCAGGTTGTCATAAAAAAGCAATATTAGAACAAGTGCTTATTTTGATTACCCCTTACGCACCACATTTTGCTGAAGAATTATGGAGTGCATTGGGTAATGAGGGTTTAATCATTGATGCTTCTTATCCTGTTTTTGATCCACAATACGTTTTAGAAACAGCTAAAGAATATCCAGTTAGCATTAATGGTAAAGTAAGAACTAATATTTCCATAGCACTTGATGCTACTGAAGAGCAAGTGAAAGAAATTGTATTATCAAACGCAGCCATTCAAAAATGGATAGAAGATAAGCCAATTAAGAAATTCATTTTTGTAAAAGGTAAAATGATTAACGTAGTAGTGTAAACCATAATAAAATATTAAATTCAACTTTTTAAAATAAGCCATATGAAAATAAGAATCCTGTTTTTTTTAAGCTTTTGTTGTACAGCAATTGCTTCCATTGCTCAAATGCCACAAAGTAATTTACCTCGTTTTGTACGTTGGGTAGACAATAACCAAGTGGTTGTAAGTACTAAATTGAATAATGAAAAAACTGCAAAGGATTATGTATACAATATTGCAACAAAGCAATATAGTCCTGCGCCTGCTGCTGCTCAAAGTACGGATAAGCAAGTAGTAGTAAAAAATGCAAATTTATTTTTAAAAGAAAATGGGGTGGAATCGCAATTAACTTTTGATGCAGCTGAGGAAAAAAATCCAACTTTGTCTCCTGATGGAAAATATGTTGGCTATACTAAAAACAATAATTTATATACTTTAAACCTGGCGGATAAAAAAGAAATTGCCATCACTAATGAGGATACAAAAGGTATTTTAAATGGGTATGCGAGTTGGGTTTATTTTGAAGAAATTTTTGGACGTCCAACTCAGTATCGTGCTTTTTGGTGGAGTCCTGATAGCAAGTACATTTCATTTATGCGTTTTGATGAACGAAAAGTGCCTATGTTCCCAATATACAATAGCGATGGGCAACATGGATATATCGAAGAAACAAGGTATCCTAAAGTAGGAGACGCTAATCCAACTGTAAAAATTGGATGGGCAGCGCCAACTGGCGGTACGATTACTTGGGCAGATTTTAATGAGCAAGAGGATCAATATTTTGGTTGGCCTATTTGGAACCCAAATACGAATAGCATGTGGTTGTCATGGATGGATCGTGGTCAAAATAATTTAAAGATCTACGAATTGGATATGGTAAATGGTTCAAAAAAAGAAGTGTACAAAGAATATCAAAAAACATGGATTGACCTAGAAGATCGCGTGAGTGGTAGAATTAATTTTTTAGCTAACAATAAAGGGTACATTGCTCAATCTGATGCTTCTGGTTGGAATCAATTGTATTTATATGACATGACTGGCAAGTTGTTGAATCCTATTACTAATGGGAAATATACAGTAACAGGTATTAAATTAATTGATGAAAAAAATAGCACTATTTATTTTACAGCAAGAGGCATTGAAAACACAGCGAGAATTGATTTTTATAGTGTTGGTTTTGATGGAAAAAATTTAAAGCGTTTAAGTGTTGGCGAATACAACTATAGTCAAATTAATTTAGCACCAGATGCAAAACATTTTGTAGCGGTGTATAGTAATGTAAAAACGCCTACATCAATTGCAGTGATTGATATTCCTAAAAAAGGAGCTGCAGCTGTTCAAGAACTTGGCACGGCTGTGGAAGCTAATTACAATGCTGATAATTTTGCAAAAACAGAATTAATTAGAATTAAAAGTGCGGATGGATTATATGAGTTGCCTGCTTTGGTAACTTGGCCTAAAAATATGGATCCAAATAAAAAATATCCATTACTTGTAAGTATTTATGGTGGCCCTAATGCAGGTACAGTAATGGATAGCTGGAGTAATCCTGCTTCAAAAGAAAATTGGGCAAAAGAAGGGTTGATTCAAGTTGCATTTGATCATAGAGCAAGTGGACATTTTGGAAAAGAAGGTGTTAATTATATGTATCGTAATTTGGGTTATTGGGAAATGCAAGATTACATGACTATGGCTAAATGGTTTATAGCTAATGGAAGTGCAGATCCTAAAAAAATATGTATTACAGGATTCAGTTATGGTGGTTATATGAGTTGTTATGCTTTAACGTATGGTGCATCGGTATTTACACATGCAATGGCTGGAGGGAGTGTAGTGGATTGGAGTTTGTATGATTCTCATTATACTGAAAGATATATGGATACGCCAGGTGAAAATCCAGAGGGATACAAAAGCAGTAGTGTATTGTCTTATGTAAAAGACTTTAAAGGTACTTTACAATTAGTGCACGGAACTTCGGATGACAATGTGCATATGCAAAACTCAATACAATTTTTAAGTGCATTAGAAGACAATGGAAAGGAAGTAGAGTTTATGTTGTATCCAGGTGGTAGACATGGATGGGGTGCTGCGAAAGGAAAGCATTTTACAGAATTAAAAAACAAGTTTATTTATACGCATTTACTTGAAAAACCATATTCACCTGCTAAATAATTACATGGCCAATCCAAACTTAGATACGGATCAACAAAATTTAAATCCTCAGGATCGTGAATTTGAAAACAGTATTCGTCCTACGGAGATAGATGCATTTGCCGGTCAGCCACAACTGATTGAAAATATTAGCATCTTTATAAAAGCCGCTAAGCTAAGAGGGGAGGCATTGGATCATATTTTATTTCATGGTCCTCCAGGATTGGGTAAGACTACTTTAAGTAGAATTGTTGCCAACGAAATGGGGGTTCAAATTAAAGAAACATCGGGACCGGTTATTGAAAAGCCTAGCGATTTAGCAGGGTTATTAACTAGCTTGGAACCCAATGATGTGTTGTTTATTGATGAAATACATCGATTAAGTACGGTGGTGGAAGAGTATTTGTATGCAGCTATGGAGGATTATAAAATTGACATCATGATTGATAGTGGTGCCAATGCAAGAAGCATACAAATTAATTTAAATCCATTTACTTTAGTGGGCGCTACAACCCGTAGTGGATTATTAACTGCTCCCTTACTTTCTCGTTTTGGTATAAAATCACGTTTGGAATATTATCCTGCAACTGTGATAGAAAAAATCATTTTAAGAAGTGCTAGTATTTTAAATGTGAATATCAATTCGGAAGCAGCTGCTGAAATTTCTCGTCGAAGTCGTGGAACACCAAGAATCGCTAATGGATTATTAAGAAGAGTACGTGATTTTGCTCAAGTTTTAAATGATGGCAAAGTTGATATAGGGATTACAAAACATGCATTAAAAGCTTTAAATGTAGATAATCATGGGCTTGATGAAATGGATAATCGGATTTTATTGGCGATTATTGAAAAGTTCAAAGGAGGCCCTGTTGGTATTTCAACTATTGCAACAGCTGTTGGCGAGGAGTCGGGCACTATAGAGGAAGTATATGAGCCATTTTTAATACAGGAAGGGTTTTTACAAAGAACTCCAAGAGGCCGAGAGGTTACTTATAAAGCATATGAGCATTTAGGAAAACACAGAGGGGGCAGTACTGAAAATTCAGAGTTATTTAGATAATAAAAAAGCGTTCATTTTGTGAACGCTTTTTTATTATAAGTCTATTGTAAAATAATTTCATTTAGTGTACAACTAATCTAAATCCATTTCCATGAATATTCACAATTTCAATTTGCGGGTCTTCTTTTAAAAACTTTCTCAATTTAGCAATGTAAACATCCATGCTTCTTCCATTAAAATAGGTGTCAGAGCCCCATATTTTTTTCAATGCTTTTTCTCTTGTCAACAAATCATTTTTATGTTCAGCTAACATTTTTAATAATTCATTTTCTTTTGGAGAAAGTACTTGTACTAAATCGCTATGCTTTAACTCACGTAATTTTGGATTAAAATGGTAAGTGCCTAATTCGTATTCTTGATTATCACTTATTTTATGATCTTCCTCGTTACGCTTTATGATAGCCTTAATCTTTAACATTAATACTTCACTATCAAAAGGCTTTGTGATATAATCATCAGCACCTAATTTGTATCCGTGTATAATATCTTCTTTTAATGTTTTTGCACTTAAAAAGAACAGAGGCACATCTGGATCAATATCTCTTATTTCTTCGGCAAGTGTAAAACCATCCACATGCGGCATCATCACATCTAATAAACAAAGGTCAAATTTTTCTCTTTGAAAAGCAACGAGTCCTAAACGCCCGTCACGTTCTAAGGTTACTTCGTACTCATCTAATTCTAAATAATTCTTTAATACCAATCCTAAGTTGCTATCATCTTCACACAATAACACTTTAAATTTCTTTTTGTCTTCCATAATGATTCGTTTTAATTGGTTGCTTATTGTAAAGAAACGATTTTTACTTTTTTTAGTAAAAAAAGCATTTCCAATGTTTTGTTAAAATATACCTATCTCTTCGTACTTGAACAAATGTCGCAAATTTCGCAAGCTTTTGAGTCTTTTTCACCAAAGTATTTTGCTAAATAGATATTCCTGCAAATAGGGGGCTGTCCTTGTAAATAGCTTACAAATTGCTTAATACGCTCCATAAAGGCTTTTTTCATGAGTTGGTAATGGTCAAAATCTATCTTCATAAAACTAGCCGAGCTCCTGTTCCATAAAAACTGCACCACGGGCTGATTTTGTTTTTGATCAAAACTTATTATGCCATGATGAGATAGTAATTGCAAATGCTGTATTACAAAAGGAATATCTCTTTGCAATAATTCGGCAATTAATTTTTCATTGATAAAATGGGGGCATTCTAAAATTCCACCGTAGGTTCTTAATAATGTTTGTAAAACCATACCCGCCTCATAATGCGCATTTTGAAACTGTTCAATACTGTACCTGTCTCCAAGCACTTGCACCATGGAAGGAGTGAAAGCAGATTCTGAAAAACGTACATGTCCTTCTTGTTGAATCCAGCCTAAAGCATTTCGTGCTATTATTTTGTCCCATTTAAAGATGGTACAAAAATTTTCAAAGTCAAATATAAATTGTTGTTTTTCACCTAGTCCCACAGGTAGTTGAACAAAATCAGCAAGGTCTTGGTATATTTTTTTAATGACTTCGATGCTAGGATATTTTTTTTCTTGTAGCGCTAGCCAATAATCCCAATCATTTTGTTGATACAGTAAAATTGCTTCTGAAAATTGACCATCTCTTCCAGCCCTTCCAGCCTCTTGATAATATTGTTCTAAGCTACTAGGAATATCATAATGAATTACTTTACGCACGTCGCCTTTATTAATTCCCATTCCAAATGCATTGGTACAAACTACAATGGGTGTTATATTGGTCATCCAATTTGCCTGCACTTTTTTTCTTGCTTCAATAGGCATTCCAGCATGATACTCGTCAACAGGATATCCATACGCATTCAATAATTGTGCTAGTTGAGTAACATTATTTCGAGTATTGCAATAAATAATAGCGGATCCATTTAGTTCATTTAGAATAGTGCGTAGTACTTGAATCTTGACAGGAACCTTATGAATACTGTATTTTAAATTAGGTCTTAAAAAAAGATCAGTGATGACATTTGCATTTTTAAATACCAATTGTTTAACAATGTCTTCTTGAACAACCGGGATAGCCGATGCAGTCATGGCTAAAATAGGAATATTTGGGAATAACTCTTTTAATATTCCTAATTTTCGATAGGGAGGTCTAAAATCATAACCCCATTGTGAAATACAATGTGCTTCATCAATTGCAAACAAAGTAATTTTTATTTGGCCTAGGTCATTTTGAAAATTTTGTTGTGCTAATTTTTCAGGAGAGCAGTAAATGAATTTATATTTTCCTCTTTTGGCTGCAGCCATCACTTCGGCCTGTGCCTCTTCGCTTAACTGTCCGCCAAGCGCAATGGCAGGAATATTTTTGGATTGTAAATCTTTTACCTGATCCTGCATTAATGCAATTAAAGGACTAATCACCAAGCAAATACCATCTTCCATTAAAGTGGGTACTTGAAAGCAAAGTGATTTTCCACCACCAGTGGGTAATAGCGCTAGTGTATCTTTTTTTTCAATGACACTATTGATTACAACAAGTTGTTGAGATCTGAAATTTTCATACCCCCAATACTTTTTTAATATGGTTGCTGCAGATTTCAAAAGATTATACTAATTTCTTTTTGAATAATCTAAGTGAGTTAATGGCAAGTACCACATCACTCAATCCCATAATTAATGCCCCGTATGTTGGCCCCCATGTGCCTAATAATCCAAATGCTGCAACAGGAATAGCAATGATATTATAAGAGAATGCCCATGCTAAATTTTCTTTTATGGTTTCATAAGTGCGACGCCCTAAACCTAATGACATTGGTAGATTTTTTAATCCTTGATTCATTAGAATTACTTGTGCACTTTGAATGGCAATATGAGAAGCATTGCTTAAAGAAATGCCAACCGTAGCTTTTGCTAAAGCTGGTGCATCATTGATTCCATCACCCACCATTGCAGTAGGTGCAATTGCTGTTAAAGTGGCTAATTTTTCTAATTTATCAGCAGGGCTTTGTTCACTTATAATTTCTTGAATACCCAATGCATTTCCTACCGCCTCACATTTTTCTTTACGGTCTCCACTTAATAAAATAGTATGAATGCCTTGTTTGTGCAAGATTTGAATTACTTCTTTTGCTTCTGGTCTTATTTGATCGGCAACATCTACCCATCCTATCAACTGATTGTTTTTTTGTATGTAGATATTATGGCCATCTTGTGCATTTTGATTAACCAATGTTTTAAATGAACCAGCCCAGTATACATTTCCTTCTTTATCAGTTGCTTGAATTCCAAGTCCTTTAATCTCTTCAATTTTTGCCCAATTGGTTGCAGTATTGGTCTTCCAGCTTCCACTAATACATTTTGCGATAGGATGGTTGGAGTATCGCTCTAATGAATAAACTAGTGCTTTAAAATCTTGTTCAATTAATGAAGTATTGCCATTATCTGATTCAATAATTTTAAAATTTGCAATTTCAAAATGACCTGTTGTAAGCGTACCTGTTTTATCAAATACAACCTGCTTAATGTCTTTAAAGGTTTCTAAACTTTTTGCATTTTTAAAAATGACCCCGTTTCTTGCGCCACGTCCTAGTCCAACAGCAATTGCAGCAGGTGTTGCTAATCCCATGGCACATGGGCATGAGATAACAAGCACTGCAATGGCTCTTAACATGCTTTCACTAAAGCCTAAATTTCCTCCTGATGCTGTATGTGCAAAAAAGTAATTCCCTAAGAGTGTTACCAGTGCAATACTTAATACCAAAGGAACAAAGATGGCCGAAATTTTATCTGCAAGTATTTGTACAGGGGGCTTTTCGCCCTGTGCTGCTTTTACCATTTTTAAAATATTGGCAAGCACAGTATCATTACCCACTGCAGTAACATATGCTTTTACGGTTCCATTTTCAATGGTACTACCGCCCAATAAAACATCATTCATTTTACGATGCACAGGAACGCTTTCGCCAGTAACAATAGATTCATTCACATTCGCTTCACCCCATAACACTTTACAATCCATGGGGATTGTTTCACCATCATTAATTAAAACCAAGTCGCCTACTTTCAAAGTATCACTCTCTACACTAAACAAAATTTCTTTATGATTTTCATCAAATACAATCATATTAGCCATTACCTTTTGTGCTTTCACTAAATCTTTTAAAGCGCGCTGCGTTGATTCAATAGAGGCATCTTCTAAATAATTTCCAAAAAATACAAGTGTCAAAATAGTTGCCGTGGTTTCATAATATGCAAACTCCATTCCTTGGCCAATAATAGTGCCATATAAACTGTAACCAAAACTAGAAAGGGCCCCAATGCTTACCAATACGTTCATATTAGGAATGCCATTCAGTAAACTATTCCAAGCACTCTTTCCAAAATAGCTCATGCCTACAAAAAATACAGGAAGGGTAAGAGCCAATTGCAAATAGGGGTTCATAAAAATATGGATGCCCGGTATTTTATTAATGCCTGGCAACATATGACCCACTAGGGGAATAGAAAAAATGAAACAAAAAATAGCACGCTCTTTATTATTATCCAACCATTTCTTTTTTGGAGCAGCTTCTTGCTGCCCGCGTACTTTGTAGCCTAAATTGGTAATGCCTTTTACTAAAATTTCTTTTTTTAGATTAGCAGGTAAATCAAATTGTACTTCGCCCTCCATAAAACTTACTTTGGGTTCAACAGCGCCTTGTTTTTCTAAATATTTATGAATTGAAAGTGCACAGTTAGTGCAACTCATTCCGTCTACTTTTAACTGTATATGTTCCATAATTCCTAGTTTTGAAATCTCCCTAAATTCGATTCCACTATAAAGGTACGACCCTTTTGAGATTTCTGATTTTGGCTTTATAATACTTGCTGTATCTTTGAGGAATGGATATGATTTATACCTTGGATCAAATTGGATCGGTTGCTGCTAAATTGATAAAAATGCATGGGACAAAACCAGCCTGGGCATTTTTTGCACCCATGGGGGCAGGCAAAACCACTTTAATTAGCCAAATATGCAAACAATTGGGAGTTGAGGATGCGGTTTCTAGCCCCACTTTTGCTATTATGAATCAATATGAAGCAAATGGCAAAATGATTTACCATATGGATTGGTATCGTTTGGAAGATGAGGCAGAGGCCATTAGGACAGGGGTGGAAGCTGCTATGGAAGATGCGGATTTGTGTTTTATTGAATGGCCCGAAAAAGCAACTGGCTTATTGAATGAAAACACAGTTAAATTTGAAATTGAAATTTTAGATCCAGAACATAGAAGGATTTTTATACCTTCATAAAAACATGCATTATGAGTGTCCTTAAGCCACAAATTTCCAGTTCCTTTTCTTATGAAACACAGGAGGAAGTATTGGATATCCCGCATCGTTCAAAGCCATTATTAATTGGTATTCCCAAAGAAATTGCTTTTCAAGAAAATAGAATTGGATTAATTCCTGATGCAGTGGGTGTTTTAATTGCCAATGGTCATGAAGTTATGGTGGAGTCTGGGGCAGGCGATGGAAGTAGATATACCGATCATGATTATGCTGAAGCAGGCGCACGCATTGTTTTTGAAAAAGAAGAAGTATATAAGTGTCCGATATTGGTAAAAACAGCACCTCCAGTGGAAGCTGATTTACCTTTTTTGCAAATGCATCAAATTATTATTTCTCCATTGCATTTATCTGCACTTAAAAAAGAGTTGGTTGAAAAATTAATGGCTAAAAAAATCACCGCATTAGCCATTGAAAATATAAAAGATGAAAATCAAAACTACCCCATTTTAAGAAGTATGGGAGAAATTGCTGGTAGCGCAGTCATGTTAATCGCAGGACAATACTTGAGCAATTTTAATCAGGGGAAAGGGATTTTATTGGGTGGCATTAGTGGGGTGCCTCCAACCAAAGTGGTAATTATCGGAGCTGATATTATTGGTGAATTTGCAACACGTAATGCATTGGCATTGGGCGCTAGTGTAAAAGTATTTGATAACAATGTTTCTCGTTTACAGCGATTACAAAATAATTTGGGTCAAAGAGTTTGGACCAGTGTGATAGAGCCCAAAATTTTAGCAAAGCAATTAAAAACCTGTGAGGTTGCAGTAGGTGCGTTAAGAAACGATACCGGTCGTTCACCCATTGTAGTAACCGAGGAAATGGTTGCCGCCATGCGTCCAGGTAGTATTATTATTGATGTTGCCATTGATAGAGGAGGTTGTTTTGAAACAAGTGAATTAACCAATCATGAACATCCTGTTATTACAAAGCATAATGTAATTCATTATGGTGTACCAAATATACCAAGTGGTTTTGCACGTACTGCTAGCCAGGCTATTAGCAATGTATTAATGCCTTTATTAATTCAGGTAGGAGATCAAGGTGGTTTGGAAGAAATTATATGGCAACAAGTACATATGAGAGAAGGCATCTATTTATACAAAGGAGCACTTACTGATTTTTATATCAGTGCAAAATTTCAGTTAAAGTTTACTGATTTGAATTTGTTGATTGCGAGCAAAAGTTAAATTGGATACTTAAAAGTAAAAGCACTAGTTGTTATTCCCCTCAACTTTGTAATCCATTAAATTAATCTGTTGATTGCAAAATGCATATTCTTGTGGGTCATTACTACCTACTATCACTAATTTATGCATTGCATACTTAGCAATCATTGTTTGGTATAATGTATATCCTTCCTTATCTAAATTACTGCAAGGCTCATCTAATAATAAAATAGGGGTATCCGAAAAAATGGCCAATGCCAATTTTAAACGTTGTTTCATACCGCTACTAAAATTCCTGATTTGTTTTTTAGCGGCTGCTTTTAATCCAACTAATTCTATTATTTGCTCATGAGATAAAACACTATTTAAAGGTTTGAACTTTTCATGAAATTCAAATTGTTCAATAGTTGTAAATTCTTCAATTAATTCTAAATAGGGTGCAGCTAGACTTATTTGTTGGAAAATAGAATTAGTGTCATAATCCCCCCAGCTAATGGTGCCTTTGGATAAACTTGCATATCCTGCAATCACTTGTAATAGTGTACTTTTCCCTGAACCATTATTGCCAATTAATGCATAATGTTGCCCCATCTCAAAAGTATAATTCAGGTCTTTAAAAATCCAATCTTTATTGAATCTTTTCCCTGCGTTATGGAGGCTAATTTGTACCATAATTAATCTTCGTCTACAGCACCTTTTCCAAACTTCTTAATGATACCACGGCCGCTATCTCTAATAAATGTTACAATTTCATCACGCTCATCAGTTGCTGGTAATTCTTCTTCAATAAATTCTAAAGCTTGTGTGGTATTCATGCCTTTATTGAATATATAACGATAGATATCTAAAATATGATTGATTTTCTCCAAATCAAATCCTCTTCTTTTTAAACCAACACTATTCACGCCACCGTAGCTTAAAGGGTTACGTACCGCTTTAATATATGGAGGAACATCTTTACTCACCAAGCTACCTCCTGCGATATACGCGTGTTGTCCAATGTTTACAAATTGATGCACCGCACTTACTCCTGCAATCCATGCATAATCACCTAATGTTACGTGACCTGCAATTTGAACACTATTACTTAAAATACAGTTATTGCCAATAATACAATCGTGGGCAATATGACTGTATGCCATTATTAAACAGTTGTTACCTACTTTGGTAATCCAACGATCACTGGTACCTCTATTGATTGTTACAAACTCTCTAATGGTTACGCCATCGCCAATTTCAACAGATGTTTTTTCTCCATTAAATTTTAAATCTTGTGGATCTGCACCAATAACTGCTCCTGGAAATATGCGGCAATTTTTTCCAATTTTGGTACCATTCATAATGGTAACATTACTTCCAATCCAAGTGCCTTCCCCAATCACCACCTCACTGTGAATAACGGTGAATGGATCAATCTTTACATTATTTGCAATTTTTGCATTAGGGTCGATATAAGTAAATGGATGCGTCATAATTTTTCTATTTAAATTTTAATCGGCTCTTTTTACAACTTGCGCTACTAGGTCTGCTTCAGTTGCAACTTTGCCTCCAACATATACCGTTCCTCTCATTTCACATATTCCTCTACGTATAGGAGCAGTTAATTCCATCTTCAATAACATGGTATCACCTGGTTTTACCATTTGTTTGAATTTACAATTATCTATCTTTAAAAAATAAGTATCGTATTTCCCTTCCGGCATTGCGTTGATACAAAGAATACCTCCTGTTTGTGCTAGGGCTTCAATTTGTAAAACACCTGGCATGACTGGATTTCCTGGGAAGTGTCCTGGGAAAAACCATTCATTAAAAGTAACATTCTTCACACCTACAATTACGGTATCTGTAAGTTCTGTGATTTTGTCTACAAATAAGAAAGGATATCTGTGCGGTAATAATTTTTCAATTTGTTCTAAATTAAATACAGGTGTTAATGCAGGGTTGTAAACAGGTACATCTTTAACGTGCTTGTTTTTTTTGATGTATTGTTTAATTTTTTTAGCAAACTCAACATTACTACTATGACCTGGTCGATTAGCAATGATACGCGCTTTAATTGGGTAGCCAATTAAAGCTAAATCCCCAATGACATCCAATAATTTATGTCTAGCAGGTTCGTTAGGGAATCTTAGTTCTAAATTATTTAAGTAGCCTTCACTTTTTACTTCAATCTTTTCACGATTAAACACTTTTGCCAATCTTCCCATTTCCTCATCAGTCACAGGTTTGTCAACAACTACAATTGCATTATTAATATCCCCACCTTTAATTAAATCGTGTTTTAACAACGCCTCTAATTCGTGCAAGAAACAAAAAGTACGACAAGGAGAAATCTCCGCTTTAAAATCTTTGATGGTGGTAAGTGCAGCATGTTGTGTTCCAAGTACTGGACTATTAAAATCAATCAAGGTGGTGATTTGGTAATCTAATGCAGGAAGTGCAACCATTTCAACGCGCTTAGCTTCGTCGTAATGAAAAATATTTTCATCAATACTATACCAAGCTTTTGCAGCATCTTGTTCTAATACGCCAGTGGATTCAATCAATTCAATAAATGGGGCAGAGCTACCATCCATAATAGGAATTTCAGGACCATTTACTTGAATCAAAACATTGTCCACACCGCTTCCGACAAGTGCTGCTAAAATATGTTCTACGGTGCTCACTTTAGCATCTCCTACCTGTAAAGTAGTACCTCTACTTGTGTCAGTTACTAAATCGCAATCCGCTTTTATAATTGGGTTATTAGGCAAATCCACTCTTTGAAATTGAATACCAAAGCCAGGATTGGCAGGTAATAATTTCATGTCCACTAAAACGCCTGTATGTAAACCAGTACCACTAATGCTAATGCTATTAGATAGGGTATGCTGTTTGTCTGGATTAAAATGTTGATCCATATGAAGGTATAATTTATGCTTTATTTACTTAAAGCAATGATTTTCAGCAAATTTAAGCTAATTACCCTTTTTGAGTCAGTTGTGCGACTAATATTTCCAATTCTTTGACCCTTTTTTCAAGATTTGGGAGGTTTTTTACCTGTACTTGGGCTCTAAGTGCTGAATTATGGTCAGTTGCAGGGAATCCAGTAATTACAGAATTTTCCTTGGAGATGGTCTTCGTAATGCCACTTTTGCCCGCCACTTTAACCCCATCGGCAATACTTAAATGACCGGCGGTTCCTACTTGACCACCCATCATGACTCCTTTCCCTACTTTAGTACTTCCACTAATACCGGTTTGCGCGGCAATAACGCTATTGGAACCCACTTCTACATTGTGTGCTATTTGGATTAAATTATCCAGCTTAACCCCTTTTCTGATTACGGTCGAACCAATTGTGGCTCTATCAATGGTTGTGTTGGACCCAATTTCA
>CAIQQR010000080.1 GCA_903874055.1 uncultured Bacteroidota bacterium
TTTATTCCATTGGCTCAAGCACCGGTGTATTGTGCTACCAAGGCATTTATGCGTTCCTTCACACTCTCCTTAAGACGTCAATTAAAAGATGCAAATATTGAAGTTATTGAAATTATTCCCCCTGCATTAAATACAGATTTAGGTGGAAAAGGGATACATGATGCATACCCACCAGTGAGTGAATTTATTGAAACCATTTTTGAGCAATTAAAGGAAGGGAAATTAGAATTGACTTTTGGCATGAGTGAAGGCAGGTTAAAAGCCAATAATGATACCATTGTGCAAGGTTTTAATATGATGAATCCATAATTATTTCATAAATTGGTTAAGGAATTCATCAAATTCAAACCAATTATTATGAAGGACTTCGTTGCTTTTAAAAATACAAGAAGAAACTTTTTATCTAATATAGCAATGGCGACCGCAGCTCAAGTAGTTGCTTCGCCATTGCTTGCTAATACTGCTAAAATAGCTAGTAGTGGCGCTGATATTACAGTGGGGCAAGTAATTGACCAATTCATATCGGAAGTGCCAGGTGGCAAATTGAAAGAAACAGTGGATACGTTAAAGGCTGGTTCATTGGATATGAAAGTGACAGGAATTGTTACAACCATGTTTGCAACTGTCGAAGTCATTAAAAAAACAATTGCATTGGGTGCAAATTTTATCATTGCACATGAGCCTACATTTTATAGTCATACCGATACTACTGATTGGTTAGCAAAAGATCCTACCTACGAGTATAAAAAGAGTTTATTAAAAGACAATAATATTACTGTTTGGAGATGCCATGATTATATCCATAGAATGTCTCCTGATCCTGTTACCATGGGTGTGTTAAAAAAAATGGGATGGGAAGATAAAATGATTAATAAGAACCCAAACCTTATTGAATTAACGAATCAAAATTTAAAGGATATTATTTTTTCATTAAAATCAAAAATGGGAGTTGATGAACTAAGGTATATTGGTTCACTAACGGAACAAACCAATAAAATATTATTTATACCTGGAGCCGCAGGTTCAACAACACATATAGCTGCTTTGAAAATGTATAAGCCCGATGTTTTAATATGTGGAGAGGTGGAGGAATGGACAACAGTTGAATATATTAGAGATACTCGATCAAGAGGAGAAAACGTTTCCTTAATATTACTAGGACATATTGCTAGTGAAGCGCCTAGTGCTACTTTCATTTTAAATTGGGTTAAAGAACGATATCCTAATTTATTGGTTAAATATATTCCAGCCGGAAATTCATTATCATTTTTATAATTATATAAATGATTATTTTAGTGCTTGCCATTGTTGTTAGGATAATAGCCAATCCTATTTCTAATGTTTTTCAAAAACAACTAACTAATAAACATCATCCCTTATTTGTTAATTTAGTTTCCTATGGATTATTGTCATTGGTAAGTATTTTCTTAATTGTTGATTTTCCCTTTAAGACGATGCCAACTGCTTTATGGTATTATTCTTTGATTGGTGGTTTATTTGGAGCACTGGGTAATGGATTTATTATAAAAGCTTTGCAAAAAGGGGAGCTATCTGTACTAGGCCCCATTAATGCCTATAAATCTATCGTAGGAATCATATTTGGATTCTTACTTATTGGGGAACTGCCAAATACTTGGGGTTTTTTGGGAGTTGGACTCATTATTATTGGAAGCTATTTTGTGTTAGACAATGGAACTGAGAAATTTACCTGGGCTGTTTTTAAACAACCTGCTATACAATACCGAATTGCAGCACTCGTCTTTACTGGCATACAGGCAGTGACAGATAAACAAGTTATAATTCATTCCAATTTAACTTTTGCATTTGCCGGTTGGTGTATTTTTGGATTTCTATTTTCAATTCCATTATTTTTATTTTCAAGGGTTAATTTTACACAACAGCTATTTCATTTTTCAAAGAAAATTGCTTTGATATATATGGGACTGTGTTTTTCAGTCGGAACAATGGTTTTATGTTCCAACTATGCTTTTAAAAATATGCAAGTTGGAACTGTATTGGCCTTGTTTCAAATTTCAATTTTACTGACTGTGCTATTTGGGCATCATTTTTTCAATGAAAGGGGAATTGTCAAAAAAATTGCTGGCTCCCTTATTATGATTACTGGTTCTTTGCTTATCATGTTATTAAAATAAGATTTTTTCAATTTTTTTAATTTGATTAAACTTTTTCAATATATTGTAGTCTAATCTTAAACATATATTTTAATATGGAAGCTTCAGGATCAAAAATGCGTAGAGTAATGCGTGACTTACACAATAAAGTGGGTTACATTATTGTAAGCCTTGTTATTATTTATGCTTTAAGTGGCATTGTACAAACCTATCGTGATACAGATTTTTTAAAGCATGAGATAAAAAATGAAAAAGTAATCGACGCACATTTAGATGCAGAGAAATTGGGTAAGGCTATCAAGCAAAAAGAGCTTAAGATTGAAAAAACAGAGGGAGCAGTTCAATATTTTAAAGGCGGTACCTATAACTCAGAAACGGGCGAAGTTAAATTTGTTACCAAAGAATGGTATTCCTGGATTAAGCCCTTTACTGAATTACATAAACAAAATAGTAAGGGCATTATTCATTACTTTACTGTTGCATTTGCTATAGCCTTATTTTTTATGTGTGTTTCTGCATTTTGGATGTTTAAACCTGGAACAAAAGCATTTAGTAGCGGAATTATATTAACTGTTTTGGGAATTATAGCATCCATTATTTTAGTGCTTGTAAATTAAAATGTTCCAATATTTAACACCTTCTAAGCCTAATCAATTAAATGATGCAATTCATTTATTTAATGAATACGCCAATTCTTTAAATATTAGTTTAGCTTTTCAAAATTTCAGCGAAGAATTAAATATTATTGAAAGTATGTACGGCAGCCCTAGTGGCTGCCTTTTACTTGTTTATGATAAAGAGCAAGCCATTGCTTGTGCTGCTTATCGAAAAATTGATGATGGCATTTGTGAACTAAAAAGAATGTATATTAAGCCGTCGTATAGAGGATTAAAAATAGGCCAAAGATTACTTGAAATGCTTTGTAAGCATGCATTTGATAATGGTTACACTAAAATGAGACTTGATACATTAGATACTATGTTACCAGCAATTGGATTATATAAAAAGAACGGATTTTATGAAATTGCTGCCTATTACCACAATCCCAATGAAGGAGTGGTATACATGGAAAAGTGTTTGTAATTGATTAAATTTGTATTCATTTTTAAAATTTATTTCCCCAATATATTATTATGAAATATTTTTCATCTTTTTTATTATTTGTACTTATTTCTCTTGGTACATACGCTCAAAGTCCCATTCAAAATTGGGCTGGTATTTTAAATGCGGGAGGTCAAAAAATTGAATTAAGATTACACTTAATGCAAAATGCAGATAAAACCTATACTTCCAATTGGGATGTACCTGCGCAAAAGGCAATAGGAATTACTTCTTCAAAAACAACATTTGAAAATGGCGTTTTAAATATTGAAGTAAAAATGATTGGCGCTAGCTATGTAGGTACTATGAATTTAGCTGGTGATAAAATTGAGGGAACCTGGGGTCAATCTGGAATGAGTTTTCCTTTAAATATGGAACCAATAAAAGAAGGTGCTGCAGTGGCAGTTATCATGAAACCACAAACTCCAAAGCCTCCATTTGCCTATACTTCGGAAGATTTTATATATCATGGTGCTAACACCAATCTGGATTATGGTGTGACCATAACATACCCTAATGACAATAAAAAACATTCATTGGTGATATTAATTACGGGTAGTGGGAAACAAGATAGGGACGAAACAATTTTTGATCACAAGCCATTTGCTGTTATAGCAGATTATTTAACAAAAAAAGGATTTGCAGTATTAAGAGTGGATGATCGTGGGGCAGGTAAGTCAACGGGTGATTTTAGTAAAAGCACCTCTGCTGATTTTGCTTTGGATGTAGAAGAGCATATACATTATGCAAAATCTTTGGCAATGGTGGATACGAATAAAATTGGATTATTAGGGCATAGTGAAGGGGGATTAATAGCACCAATGGTTGCTGCGCGAAATAAATCGGTTGCTTTTATAGTTTTATTAGCTGGCCCTGGGATTCAGATTGTTGATTTAATGGGCATACAAAATGAACTAGTCTTAAAATCAGTAGGGGTAAGTCAAGATGCCATAAGTGCATACATACCATTATATAAAAAATTAATGAGAACTATTATTGCTACCGATAAAAATGAGGATGCAATATTTAAAGCAAAGGAGATTGTGAAGGATTGGTATACTTCAACCGATAAAGTTTTGGTTAAAAAAACGACCAATATTAATAATGAGGCAGAAGCTGAAAAATTTGCAAATTCAATGGCTGCAACTCTTTCTACAAATTGGTGGAAATATTTTGGGGCGTATGATCCTCAACCAAGCTTACAAAAAGTTAAATGTCCGGTGTTAGCTATCAATGGATCTGCAGATATTCAAGTGCCTGCAGATGCAAGTATACATGGCATTGAAGCTGCTTTGAAAAAAGGAGGAAATAAACAATTTACTACTAAGCAATTTGATGGACTAAACCATTTGTTTCAAAAATGCACCAAATGTACAGTTGCAGAATATGGTGAATTAGAAACTACCATTGAGCCAGAAGTATTAACCACTATTGGTGATTGGTTAGCTGCCTTGAAATAAGGAAGGAAATACTAGCTTACTAACTCTTTACTAGTTGATTTTATAAATGCAGAAGGGGTAACTCCCTTTCGCTCTTTAAACGCGTCAATAAATTTTGATCTAGATGCAAATCCAGCATTAATGGAAATGGCTTCAATTGTTAAATTGTCTGATAAGCCTTGCTCTAATTGTTTACATACATGGTCAATTCTCAAGTTCTTCCTCCATTCACTGAAAGTAATTTGGAGTTCTTTATTAAAATAAGTGGATAAAAAACGCTCAGGTATTTTCAAATCAAAAGACATTTGAGATAATGTAAATTCCTTTTTTACAAACGGGACATTTAACAAGTAGGCGTTTAATAAAATTTCAAAATCATTTATATCAACCGATGGTTTTGTTTTTGAAGGTAAATTTGATTTAATCACTTCAATAATATTTTCATTTTTTACTGCATCCGAATAAGATACATTTCCGTAGAGAATTTTAGGGAATAGAAATAAAAATATATTTTGAATGAAAAATCCTCCTCCACATATTTCAAAATAATATTTTTCCGTAAATATTTCACTCGATTTGAAACCAAATAAATAAAATTCATGACCATAAATAGTGGTCATATGGCCAATACTATTGATACTTATAACAATCTGTATAAATGCTAGTAAAAAGAACCATCTCTGCAATACTTTGTGATTGCTTGAGTGTCTTTGAAATAAGGCAAATTCTTTTTTTGTATAAAAATAAAAATAGCCAACACTCAATAATGCATATATAAGTAAATGAACCGATCTGCTAAATAGTATAAACTCAAATGAAACCAAATAAAAATTTACAGTATAATTTTCGGTAACGTCCACAATATTATGTGCAATTTTTATTTTTTCCGAAAATGGGAGTGTGGTATAAGGCAGGCAAACAATAATACATAAGACTGCTGGAATTAAATGCAGTAAATCTATTTTATTTAACTTATTACTTTCGCTTAAAGTTGTTTTAACATAATAAAACAATAATGGTCCAAGTAAATAGGATAAGGGCAGCCAGTTCACAAAACAGATTCCTTCCCAAAACAAATTCTTCGTAAAATGTAAACCAAAATATACAAGAACAATGGCATTACAACATAAAAAGAATAATGCTAAGAATATATTTGATCTGTTTAAAGAACTTAAATAATAAATGAGTATAAATGAAGTGAAAATTCCGAAAATGGGTGCCAATATTGCCATAAAAATTGCTTAGTATTAAAGTTGGTTCAAGATAGTAAAAATATATTAAATGTATGTTCTACAAACCTTATTTAATAAATGCTTCATAAAGTTTATTTACCGCTGTTTTAATTACATTATTAAAACCACTATCATAAGTGCTGCCAACACCATTACAGATGACTACTATTCCAAATTCTTTTTGAGCATTAAAAAACATAGCACTGTATAAACCATATGCCGAGCCAGTATGCCCACACATCACTTCGCCCGGAATTAATTTTTCGGTTGTTTCAAGTGCTAAACCATATCCTTCCTCATCAGACAATTTTGTTTGCATTTGAATCGCGCTATTTTCAGATATAATGCGAACACTTTTGTATTTTCCTTTTTGGCTATGCATTATCATATATTTAGCCAAATCAGTTGCTGAAATTTTCATGCCACCGGTAGGCGAAAAAATGGGAGTAGTAACACCTAATATATGGTTTTTTATTTCTTCGCTTCTAGGATTATATGCAGCCGTAGCAGCTATAAATTTATTAGAGTCCTTATTGAATTCGTATAATGTAGCAAATCTTGATTTATCCAAGGAATCAACACAATAACCACCATAAAGTCCTAAGGGGTCAAGAATATGCTGCTTTACATATAAATCAAAACGTTGCCCAGTAATTTTTTCGATAACTGCACCAGTCATATTAAAATTTAAATTGCAATAAGCGTAGCCTTTGCCTGGTTCATAATCATTATAACATTTTGCATACTCTTTATTTTTGCTTGGGTCTATGGCATCTAAACTAAAGTAGCCTTGACTGTCATTTACAGATGAAGTATGAGACATAATCATTCTTAATGTTATAGTAGTATTTGGAAACTTAGGATTCCTTACTTGAAATCCTACTAATTTACTAAAGTCATCATCTAGCGACAATTTACCTGCTTCAACTAATTGCATGATAGAAGTTGCCGTAAAAGATTTAGAAATAGATGCAATTCTGAAAATTGAATTATCAGTTAATGGGATATTCTTTTCAATATCTTTTAATCCAAAAGAATGCGTATAAATTATTTTATGATGTTTTACGACGGCAACAGAAAAGCCAACAACATTGCCTGAATCCATGATATGATTGATGCCTGCTTCAGCTTTAGCCACTTTATTTTTAAATGCTTGCGCATGCACTACACTTATTGAACAAATAATAAGAAACAGAGCCATTAAATGTTTTTTCATAATTTATGCTTATACATAAATTTAAACAATTTCAGAATATTCAACTTAATTCAACATAATTATTATTTAAGAACCAAGTTTCTTCGAAATTTTCAATCTATTGCGTTATTTAGACACAATAAATAATTATATTTATAATCAAATTGTCAAGACAATTACCATAAAATTAAAATTGCTATATGAAAAAGCTATTCTTTGCTTTGTTGTTTGTTCCCGTTTTTTTAAGTGCTCAACAAAAATGGACACCATCTACTTTAACTGAAGGAATCAATAAAATTAAAGTAAATGATCAAGTCACACTTGGTTATGCTGAAAATTCAGGAGTTAAAATTATTATGAAAGATGGTTTGCCATTTAAAGATTTAAATAAAAATGGCGAATTGGATATTTATGAAGATTGGCGTGTAAATGTGAAAGAAAGAGCTAAAGATTTAGCTTCAAAAATGTCGGTAGAACAAATAGCAGGATTAATGCTATATAGTGGACACCAAGCAATACCAATGCCTCCAATGGGCATGTTTAAAGCAACCTATGATGGTAAAGCATTTGCAGAGAGTGGTGCAAAGCCATATGATTTAACCGATCAGCAAAAGATATTTTTGTCAAATGATAATTTAAGACATGTTTTAGTGACATCAGTGGTTAGTCCTGTTGTTGCAGCAAAATGGAATAACAATGTTCAAAAATTAGTGGAAGGAATTGGTATGGGGATTCCTGCAAATAACAGTTCTGATCCAAGAAACGGTGCAAATAAA